>VGKF01000064.1 GCA_016867175.1 Candidatus Omnitrophota bacterium
CAGGCAGAGGCAGGAACTGGAGCCAGAGCAGGCATATAATAAAAGAAGGCTCTCCACAGTAAGGAGATTCCTGGGTACCTTAAAATCTTTACAGAAGGAGATAGAGCTATCTAAGTTGCTGCCTGCCCCTATTATCAAAGAGGCATCCGCCCTTATAATTAGATTAGAAAACGAACTCTCTTAATTGTTATTTAAGGAAGTCTAGGATCTTCTTCGCTGCCCGGCCAGCAGCGCCTTTTTCTCCGAGAGAAGAGGCGGCGAGAGAAAGGTCTTCCCTCATCCGTACTAGCTCCTGCGGGTTTTTAAGCAGCCCTAGAACTCGACGGGCGATCTCTGTTGGCCTAGCCCCAAACTGTATAAACTCCGGCACAATCTTCTTTCCGGCTATAATATTAGCCAGGCCTATATAGGGGATTTTTACCTGCGGCAGGTAGAGTAGGTAATTCAAGAGCCCCATTTTATAAATAACCGCAAATGGCTTTTGCATAATAGTAGCTTCTAGCGTTGCCGTGCCTGAGGCAACCAGCGAGAAATCTGCGGCATTCAGGCAGTCGCAGGTTTTGCCCTCAACTATTTTTAAGGCTAAACCTAGCCTCCTAACCTTACGATTATATATTTCCCAGTCAAGCGCAGGGGACTTAGCAATTATAAATTGCAGTTCAGCTATTTCTTTATTAAGCAGAAGCGCTGTTTTAAGCATTAGCGGTAAAATATTCTCTATCTCTTGCCTGCGCGAGCCTGGCAATAGGGCGATAGTGGTTTTGTCTTCGCTGAATTTAAGGCCGCAGAGGAATTCTTTTTTTGTCATACTGGGCACAGCTATTTCTACTAACGGATGGCCCACGAAATCCGCAGCTACCCCGTATTTTTTATAAAACTCCTCTTCAAATTTAAAAAGCACGATCATCCTAGAGACATAATCTCTTATTGTTTTAATCCTTCCCTTTCTTGAGGCCCAGACCTGGGGGCTGACATAATAAATAACCGGTATTTTTTTATTGATTGCCCGGGCCAGCCGCAGGTTAAACCCGGAGAAATCAACCAGGATTATGGCCTCCGGCCTTGAGCTTTCTATCTTTTGTAGGATTAGTTTTTTTAAAGAGAGGAATTGGGGAAGTTTCCTTAAGACGTCAAAGAAGCCTATTACCGCCAGTTCTTTTATGTCGCAGATAATCTCTGAGCCGGTCTTGCGTAGATGTGCTCCTCCGACACCGGAGATATTTATTTTAGGGTCTATCTTTAGTATCTCTGTGATAAGGCCTGCGGCATTCAAGTCTCCCGAAGGCTCTCCAGAGATGATAAAGAGGTGCTTTATCTGCGCCATATCTGTTTTTGGATTTCCAGGGCTACTGCCAAGGCTGCCCGGCCCACCTTGCCCGAGACTATAGGCTCTTTGCCGCTAGTAACGCAATCAATAAAAGACTGCAGCTCTTTTTGCAGAGGTTGTTCTTTTTCAATAGGAAGATCTTCTTTGACAATGCCCTGGCCCGTCCTTTTGTATACGCTGGCCCGGGCTTCTTTATAATCTAGGGAGATATAGGTGTTCTCCTGGAAGATCCTGATTTTACGCATCACCTCATCGGAAACACGGCTGGCAGTAAGGTTAGCCACGCAGCCATTGGCAAAGGTAAGCCTGGCATTGGCGATATCCTCAAAACCGGTAAGCACATTGACCCCCACAGACTCAATTTTTTTTAAACGGCTGGGGACCAGGCCTAAGATAATGTCTATATCATGAATCATGATATCCAGCACCACTCCTATGTCCAGGGAGCGGTTGGGGAATGGGCTTAATCTGTGGCATTCGATAAACTTTGGGTTATTAATCAGCTTTTGGGTAGCGGCGAAGGCAGAATTAAACCTTTCTACGTGGCCCACTGCCAGGATAAGCCTGCGTTTGGCAGCGAGCTTAATCAGGCGGTCCGCCTCTTTGAGCTGGGTAGTAAATGGTTTTTCTACCAGGCAGTGGATATTATGCGCTAGGAAGTCGCAGGCTATTTTGTAATGCAATTTGGTAGGGACCGCGATGCTAACAGCCTCTACTTTATCGAAAAGCTGTTGGTAGTCGCTATAGCCAGGGATATCCAGAGATTGGCTTAATTGGCTTAGCCTGGCTTGGTTAGTATCGCAGATTGCGCAAAGAGTGCAATCTGCGCTTTTCTGGTATATTTGGGCGTGTATGCTGCCTAGGTGCCCAAGGCCCACCACCCCTACCTTGATTTTACGCATGAAAAGATGATATCAAAATCCTCGACACAAGTCAATGGATATGATACAATACACTTCCTTTTGGAGAGGAATATAAGATGCGGGATTATTTAAAGTTACTTAAATTTGTTAAGCCATATTGGGGAAGATTCTCCCTGGCAACCGTCTTTATGGCCTTATCTGCGGTATTTGACGGAGTATCTTTGACTATGATGGTCCCGCTTGCGGACAAAGTGTTGACCAATAAAAAGATAATTATACCGGCCAAATTGCCGTTATTCCTCTCTGATTTTGTGGATAAGATCAATAATACCCCTGCAACGACATTGCTTAATTACATGGCCATAGGGATCCTGGTGCTTTTTTTCTTAAAAGGAGTAGTGGGATTCTTGCAGAGTTATATTATGTCAGATATCGGCCAGTTAGTAGTCAGAGATATACGCTCAAGGCTCTATAGTAAATTTCAGATGCTCTCCCTGGATTATTTTACTCATAAACGGGGAGGGGAGATGATCTCCCGCATTACCAATGATGTAAAGCTAGTAGAGAACGCGGTATCCTACGGCTCAACCGACCTGGTCTATCAGACCATGCAGGTGGCTATCTTTGCTTTTATCACCTTCTTTATCTATTTTAAGTTAGCGCTGGTTTCTATTGTCCTGGTCCCTTTGATCAGCCTTCCTATTGTTAAGGTGGGTAAGGCCCTGCGCAAGCTCTCCAAAAAATCGCAGGAGAAGATGGCAGATATAAACTCCCTGCTTTATGAGACCATTACCGGCACCAGGATTGTCAAGGCCTTCAATATGGAAGATTACGAGATCGGTAAATTTAACCAGGCCAATCATGATTATTACCGCCTCTCCATGAAATCCATAAAAAGGCTCCTGCTCTTGGCTCCTTCTACTGAGTTTTTCGGATGCATCGCCGGGATATTCGTCTTTTTCTGGGGCGGCAAAGAGGTGATCGCCGGAAAGCTCTCCTTTGGCGTATTCGGTCTTTTTTTAGGGGCCCTGCTTTCGTTGATCCGGCCTTTTAAAAAATTGAGCCAGGTCAATTCGCTTAACCAACAGGCAGTAGCAGCCAGTATACGTATTTACGAAGTCCTGGAGACTTCTCCCAGCGTAGCTGAAAAAATAGATAACCGACAGTTATCCGGCTTTAAGGAGAGCATAGTATTTGAAGATGTCTGGTTTGATTATGAAGAGAACGATATCCTTAAAGGCATCAGGCTTAAGGTAGATAAGGGGCAGATGCTGGCTATCGTGGGGCCTAGCGGAGCAGGCAAAAGCACTCTAGTGGATCTGCTGCCGCGTTTTTACGATCCTAAAAAAGGCAGGATTTTGATTGATGACGTAGATATAAAAGAGTTCAGTCTGCGAACACTACGCCAGCAGATAGGGATAGTGACCCAGGAGACCATACTTTTTAATGATACTATCAGGGCTAATATTGCCTACGGCAAGCCTCTAACCCCTCAGGCGCAGATAGAGGAGGCATCTAATAAGGCCCATGCCCACGATTTTATTAAGAAACTGCCTCAAGGCTATGATACAATTATAGGAGACAGGGGCATAAGGCTATCCGGTGGAGAGCGCCAGAGGATTGCTATAGCGCGCGCCCTGCTTAAAAATCCGCCTATCTTAATCCTGGATGAGGCTACTTCCCAGCTGGATTCAGCATCAGAGAGGCTGGTGCAGCAGGCATTGGATAAGCTCGTCCAGGGCCGCACCGTATTTGTGATTGCCCACCGGCTTTCTACGGTGAGGAATGCCCAGCGCATAGTAGTTTTAGATAAGGGCAGTATTGTAGAAGAGGGAAGCCACCAGGAACTCCTCAATAAAGATGGCTTATATAGAAGGCTTTATCAGGTGCAGGAGCTGGAAAAATAAGCTATATAATCCGCTAAAAAGCTGTATACCCGGCTGGATTTATCAAGTTCCCAACCAAAAACTCCTTTTTAAGGGATTAAATGAATAAAATTAGGGGATTAAAGAATCAAAAAAACGGCTATAAGGGTAAAAAATAGTTGCAAACGGCAAATATTTTATGGTATACTACCAGGATATTTTGGGTTAAGAAGGAGTATCTTTAGAAACCAATTTTTATAATTACAAGGGAGGTATCTTTTGCCTACAGAACTAATCAAACAGCTTTTAGAAGCAGGGGTACATTTTGGCCATAAGACTTCACGCTGGAATCCGAAGATGAAGAGGTTCATTTTCGGACAGAGGAGCGGTATCTATATCATTGACCTTGAGAAGACTGTGGAGTGTCTCAGTAAGGCCAGGGATTTTCTCATGGATATAACCTCAAAAGGCGAGGCAGTGTTATTTGTAGGGACTAAAAAGCAGGCGCAAGAGGTCGTTTTGCAAGAGGCCTCCCGCAGCGGAATGTTTTACGTGACCGAGCGTTGGCCAGGAGGCCTGCTGACTAATTTTTCTACCATTAAGAAGAGTATTAACCGTCTTAAAGAGATAGAGAAGATGCGCGAGGACGGCACATTCAAGAAGCTTACCAAGAAAGAGGTAGCGCGCCTGGAGAAGGAGTCGGATAAGCTTAAAAAGAACTTCTCCGGGATTGTCCAGATGGAGCGTATGCCCAAGGCGCTCTTTGTGGTAGATACCAAAAAGGAAGAGACTGCGGTCATGGAGGCAAACCGTCTGGGTATACCGGTGGTGGGTTTTATTGACACTAACTCTAATCCTGACCTGGTTAGCTACCCTATCCCTGGTAACGACGATGCCACCAAGTCTGTGCAGTTGGTAGCGAGCTTAATTGCGGATACCGTAATCGAAGGGAGGAAGAAATTCCTCTCATACCTTTCAGAGGCAGGGGTGAGCGTAAAGCCTAAGGAAGAGCTAGAGCAGCCGCTGGTGTTGCCGGAGGAAGAGGTAAAGATTAAAGAGATTGAAGAGCTGGTTGAAACGGGCGATGGCGCGGATACAGAAGGCAAGGCTGCAAAGAAGGCTCGCCTAAAGCCGGCAATAGATGAAAAAACAAAAATAAAGAGGAAGGCATAAATAAAATGAAAAAATCTTTAGACGCTATCAAAGAATTACGGGCATTGACCAGCTCCAGTATTGCTGATTGTAAAAAGGCGCTTGAAGAATCAGGGCAGGATATCAAAAAGGCAGTGGTGTTTTTGCGTAAGCGAGGACTTGAGATCGCTGCCAAGAAACAAGCCCGTACGGCAAAAGAGGGCAGGGTTGAGGCATATATACACCTGGGTAGTAAGATTGGGGTATTGATTGAGGTGGACTGCGAAACAGATTTCGTGGCCAAAAACAGCGACTTTGCCCAATTCACCAAAGACCTGGCAATGCAGATTGCCGCCTGTGACCCGGTTTACTTAAAAAGAGAGGATATTCCTGAGGAC
>VGKF01000065.1 GCA_016867175.1 Candidatus Omnitrophota bacterium
AAGGGCGGCAAACTCCATATTCGTGCCTGGTTCAAATTCAAGGATTATGGTAGCGTTACCTTCCTTAGAGATAGAGAGAATATTTTTGAGGTGGGTTACTGAGCCCACTGCTTCTTCTGTGGGCTGGGCAATACGTTTTTCTACTTCTGAGGCAGGCATGCCTCCGCGTACATCGATATTAATAGTGATATTGCCGAAACTTATATTAGGCATCATCTCAACCGGCAGCATCCTGAAGGCAATAATCCCCACTAAGACTATTCCCACAAAAAACATGGAAACAGCCGTAGGCCTTTTTACCGATATGCTGGCGAGGCTCATGCTTTTACCTCTTTTATTTCATACCATCTTCCAGGGCCTAGCGGCCCTTGGGGGGCGAGCAATCCTTTATCTACTAATTCTTTGAGGTCGCGTGCTGCAGTAGGTACGGAGACTTTAAAAAGCTGGGAGTATTCTTTACGGGTGATTTTTTTGATAGTTTTCAATTTTTCCAAAACCTCTTTTTGTCTCGGATTTAATATTGCTTCTGGTTGAACAATAGTCTTTGGCAGAATAACAGGTAGCTGCGCCTGGGTTGCTGGCTGGGTTATTGGCTGAGCTATTGGCGCAGGCAATATCTCCTGCTTAGGGCTTGGCTCTTCCTTGAAGAGCGGCTCTGGCAAAGGGGCTTCCTCTTGGGGTTGGGGCGTAGTTTCTATTGCTGTTTGTCCCCAGCCAAAGTGTTCTACTATAATCAGGTATAAGGCAGGGATAAAAACCAGGGTGAGAAATGTTGCTGAGGTTAGCCCGCCCATAACAGCTAAAGCCAGAGGCGCTTGTAATTCTGCTCCCTGGCCTATACCTAAGGCTAGGGGCAGCAGGCCCAAGATAGTGGTTAGTGAAGTCATAAGTATAGGCCTCAGGCGTTTCTTGCTTGCCTGTAGTACAGCCTCGTAAGGAGTATGGCCTTCTCTTCTGAGATGGTTGATAAACTCTATTAAGACAATGCCGTTATTTACAGCTATGCCGCCCAACATAATGATGCCTAAATAGGCTACTACGCTTAAAGGCGTGCGGGTAATAAACAGAGAGAAAGCTACTCCTATGAGCGAAAGGGGCACAGTGAACATAATTAAAAAAGGCTGCCAGAGTGATTCAAATTCACCGGCCATAATCATGTAAACCAGGGTAAAGGCGAAGATAAGAGCGAAGGCCAGGCTTTTAAAAGATTCCTGCATCCTCTGCTGCTCTCCGGTCAAAGTTATGGAATAGTCTTTGGAGAGCTTATATTTGAGATTGCGGGATATCTTTTCGATATCAGATATTATCTGTCCTAGACTGCGTTGGTAGGTATTGGCAGTAATGACTACGCTTCTTTGCTGGTCTACGCGCTTGATCTCGGTAGGGCCTGAGCCATGGGTTAGATATGCTACATCAGACATAGAGATGTCCATGCCTAAGGGGGAACGTATTAAAAGCCTCCTTAAGTTACCCAGGTCATTTCTGTCTTCCTGTCTCAGGCGTACCCGTATATCTACATCTTCCTGAGATTGTTTCTCTTTAAACTTTGTAGCCACGTAGCCTTTAAGGGCCACCTGTGATGTAATAGCAATATCGCGTACAGAGAGTCCATATAACGAAGCCTTATCTTTAAGAATATTAAGTTTAGTCTCCGGGCTGGGAGCAGACATACTGCTTTTTATCCCATATACTCCAGGTATTTTTTTTATCTGGCTCTGGAATTCGGAGGCAATATCTACCAGGCCGCTTAAGTTAGGGCCCTTGATTTCTATGACAATGGGAGCTCCTTGTTCCAGGGCAGTCCCGAAAGAGGTCTCCTGGGCAATGTATTCTATTGTAGCGTCTTCCATTGCACGCTTTTCTAAACTATTCTTTAAGTATTGTATAATCTCATCAGTTGAATGTATGGCGTTAAGCCTCCTAGACCTTGGCTTTAGGTTTACCATAATCTGCGCCTGATGAGCGCCTAGGGTTTGCACTACGGTCTCTTCGGCTGAGACCTTTTGTTCGCTGGAGCCGATATTCACTGTGACGCCCTTGGTATCCGCAATACCTAAAAGAAGTTTTTCTATTTTCTTGACTACGCCGTCAGTTACCTCAAGCCTAGTCCCCGGGGCAAGGTCTACCTTGATAATAAACTGGCGTTGGTCAACCTTAGGGAGGAATCGCTTTTCAGTGGTAAAGAGTGCCAATAGGCTTAATAGAAAAAGCAGTAGCACAACTCCGACGACCTTAAATTTCCTTTCCAGCATAAATACCACAAGTCTTCCAAAGGATATTTCATGGCTATGCATTTTTTCATCCCGCAGGATCACCTCGTTTATCTTCTCGGAGATACGATGGCCGGGAAGCCTGCGCGATTGTTCGCGTGAGAAGGATAACAATACCGGCACCAGCGACATAGCTACTACTATTGATGCCAGCAGGGAAAAGGTGATAGTAAAAGAGAGTTGTTTAAAAATCTGTCCGGCAATCCCCACCACAAAGGCAAAGGGTAAGAATACCGCTATGCTGGTAAGCGTAGAGCCTATAATAGGGGCAGTCATCTCTTCAGTTCCCAGGATCAGCGCCTCTTTTAACGATTTTTTCTCCTGTTGCCTGTAGCGGAAGATGTTTTCAATAACCACGTTTGCGTTATCTACCACCATCCCCACTCCCATGGCCAGGCCGCCCAGAGACATCATGTTTAGGTTAATATTGGTAAAATACATTAGGATAATCGTGGCGGTGATGCATATAGGTATAGCCGAGGTGATAATCAGGGCTGAGGATATCTCCCAGAGAAATATAAAGAGTACTATAAAAGACAAGATACCTCCCTGAATACCGGCATCGCGCACACTTCTTAGTGCTTCCTGGATGAACTTGGATTGGTCGTAGGTTACCTCAATCTTGACTCCGCGGGGGAGTTTTTCGGTAAGGAGCTTGCGGATTTCTCTTTTAACACCTCTTACTATGTTAAGGCTGTTCGTCCCGGATTGTTTTCTGACTGTTATCGAAACGCTCTCCTTGCCATTGTAGCGGGAGATGCTGGTTTTTTCTTTAATGCTATCCTTTACGCGTCCGATATCCTTTAAATAAACCAGGCGCCGGCTTTTTAATTGCTCTTTCTTCTCTTTCTCCTGCTGGGTCTTGGTATCGTCTTCGGGCAGCTCAAGGGCAGTAGGGGTATCTTGTATTTCGCCTATCTTCTGATACTCGCCCATTGTGCGGATAAGGTATTCCAAGAAGGTCTGTTTGATTGTCCCTGCAGGATAGTTGATATTGGTGGCCTTTAAGGTGTCTACTATGGAGACTATGGAGACCTGCGAGGCGCGCAGGCGAGCCTGGTCTATTTCAACCAGGATCTCCCGCTCATCGCCGCCGCTGATAGTTGCAGAGGCAACCCCCTCCACCTTTTCAATCGCATCTTTAATATATTTACGGGAAAGCTCTCTTAACTCAAGGCTAGAGAGTGGGCCGGTTATTGCCAAGTTCATTACCGGCAGGTCAAAGGGGTTATATTTCATGACGATGGGCTCTTGGGATTCGCGCGGCAGGCGTTCTTTGATCAGGTCGATCTTCTCGCGCACGTTGAGGGCGGCAAAATCCATATTCGTCCCCCAGCTGAACTCTACCATAACCAGGGAGAGTCCTTCCTTGGAGATAGAACTTATCCTTTTGACGTTATTTACCGTGCCTACTGCTTCTTCTATGATTTTAGTGATCAGGCTTTCCATTTCTTCGGGCGCAGCATTTTCATAGGCAGTAACTACGGTTATCTGAGGATAGGTGATAGGAGGGAATAGCTCCTGCGGCAGCTGTACCCAGGAGATGGCCCCTAGAAGGATTATTGCCAAGAAGGCCATCAGGGTGGCAACCGGGTGGTTGACAGAGAATTTAGCGAAAGCCATAGAGTCTGCCTTTTAAAAAAAATAGGGGTCCGCCCTTCCTTTAATAAAAAGGCGGGCTTACCCCCTTATGCTTTACCAGTCCCTATCTTTAAAAAATAATTATCGTATTCTATACAGTAAAACTATACCAGTTATCGTAAAAAAGTCAAGGCAAAAAATCAAATTGCCCCTATCTTATATAAATAAAGGAGCCAAGGGGCCCAGGAAATAAACATCCAATAAGCTTGAGAAGATATCGTCTCCTGGGGTAACGATAAAATCACCATGTATTAATGCCTGGGAAGTATAAGCGAAGGGGTCACGTATAAAGTTGGGATTAGATGCATTTGCTTTTAACCAGGCATCAAAAGTAAGTGGTTGCCCGGTGTTATTAATGTAAAGATTATTAGATTCTAAGCTGAAATCAGGATTTAGGCTGCTAGGCGGAACTATTATTGTGGGGGTTGTTAGAGCAGCTGTTGTTTCCGGAACCCGCACGTTAACTGCAGTAGCGAACCATCCGAACATTGGGAGAGACTTTGTTTTTGCCGGATCTTCCCGGTTGAATTGCACAGAAACACTACCGATAGGATTAGTGCTTAAGGATGAGTTAGTCCCTGGGGTATAAAGGTTAATCTGCGCAGTTGCCTGGTTTAAGGGAACCACAACATCGTTACTTGCTGCTATTATTTGATGATTTGCGTCAAAAATAACAACTTTTATATTCTCTCCTGTAATCCCGCTTTCAGCCTCTTGGATAAATGTAGCCTGGATCTGCATCGTGCCGACGCCCGGGATAGTACCGGTGGTAACGCTGTTTACAGGGATATAGCCTGTTTCTCCGGTGAGAAAATTATGCCACACATTATATGTATTATTGACTGTAACATTATAGATAGTCATAGGAGCGCCGTTTATCGTTACTGTCATTTGGCGCACAACGTCTTCTTTTGTCACCTGCTGCGGCTGTTGCGTGCCTAAGTATTTTCTATTGCTACCGGCAGTATAGTAATCTATTGATCCATCTGCATTTTTTACATAACGATAGCGATGGTTTTTTATCCAGTTTGCGCGTTTTCTAGCAGCCACCCAAGGATTACCTTCTCCGCCATCATCTCCTCCGCCATCTCCTCCGCCGCTTCTTTCTTGGTAGCTTACGCTGCCATCTTCTACCTTCCAGCCACCACGGCCATCTACAGCCCCTTCTTTTAATCCCCAATAGGTTATATCGTTAAGGGTGTATTCGCCAAGCTCTATATGCAGTTCATGCCCGTCGAGGTTATAATCTTGGGAGTCTATGGTATAATACCTCTTCCCCTGGAAGGTGATCCAGCCGTAATTATTGGTAGTGGTTGAGGTCTTATTGTCTCTTTCTACAACTGATTTCATCAGCAGTAGCTGTCCGAACTTTATTTCGTAGGTATTAGTTACCGTAGAAGTTTTACCATCGCTGGTGGTAGTATAGGTAGTAGTAATGGTTGTGCCTTCAGGTATGCCCCAGTATTTCTGGCCCTCATATTCGCATTCTTCGTAGGTAATGGTGTAGGTCTCAGCAGTGCTCAACCAGTCTTTGCCGTCTTTGTCAGTTCCTTTGGACTCATTGGTAGATGTATAAGAGAGCATCCCGTAATATTTATGGCCATCCAGGGTAAATTCTCCGTAGCTATAGCTTATAGTAGAGGTAGTG
>VGKF01000066.1 GCA_016867175.1 Candidatus Omnitrophota bacterium
CTGACGGATAACAGTATTGATAGCGTAAGCGACCGGGATGTTATTATAGAGGTATTGGCAGACCTTTCTATCGCAGCAATGCACTTATCCAGGATTGCCGAAGACCTGATACTCTGGTCTACCAAAGAGTTTAATTTTATAGATATTGATTTTTCTTTCTGCACAGGTTCCAGTATTATGCCTCACAAGAAGAATCCTGATGTGCTGGAGTTGATCAGGGGCTCTGTAGGCAAGATACAGGGAGATCTTTCCAGTGTTCTGATTATGATGAAGGGGCTCCCCCTATCTTATAACCGGGACCTGCAGCTGGATAAACCTCCGCTTTTTGATGCTATAGATACGGTAAAGGATATCCTGGAGATATTCATAGCCTTATTCGGCAATATCGTTATAGAAAAAGAAGCGATTGCCGCAAGGCTTATGAATGAGTCGCTTTTCTCGGTGGATATACTGGAGTATTTGATCAAAAAAGGCATCTCTTACAGAAAGGCGCATGATATCGTAGGAAAAATGGTTAAGGATTGCCTGGACAAAGGAAAGAATATATCTGACTTAAGCAGCCATGAGCTTAAAAGGTATTCTCCTAAATTGGCTCCGGATGTAAAAAAGATTCTCAATGCCTGGACCTCGGTGAGCCTAAAAACTTCTTATGCAGGGACTAGCCCTAGATTAGTAGTAAAACAACTGAGCGTCTGGAGCAGGAGATTAAATGCACGAATTTAAATATAGTAATAGACAGCTTTATTGTGAAAAAATCAGGGTAGAGGAATTAGCCTTGCGTTTTGGCACCCCGCTTTATGTTTATAGTTACCATACCCTGATCGGCCACTACCTTAAATTAAAAGAAGCCTTTAAGGAGATAGATCCGCTTATCTGCTATTCTGTTAAAGCGAATTCTAACCTGGCATTGCTTAAGGCATTAGTGGATAAAGGCTCAGGATTAGATATAGTCTCCGGAGGAGAGCTCTTCAGGGCCATACAGGTAGGTTGCCCTGCCGCAAAAATTGTATATGCCTCGGTGGGTAAGACTGACCGCGAGATAGAGGAGGCACTGGCAAGGGGCATACTTTTTTTTAACGTAGAGTCGTTTCCGGAGCTAGAGAATATCAACCGTATTGCCAGTAAATTACACAAGACGGCATCTGTTGCCATACGCATAAACCCTGATGTTGAGCCAAAAACTCATAAGTTCATTACTACCGGGAAGATCACTAATAAATTCGGCATTGATTTAAAAAGCGCAGAAAAGATTCTCTTGCGCTGCATGAGTTACCCCAATGTAAATATCAGTGGGTTGCATATACACATAGGCTCACAGATTACCGAGAGCGCTCCTTTTGTCGCAGCTATTACCAAGATGGTTGATTTTATAGATAGGCTCAAGACAAAAGGCCTGAGCATAGAATATTTGAATATCGGGGGCGGCCTGGGTATTATTTATGACCGCGAAAGCCCGCAGACCGCGCAAAAATTTGCCCATAAGGTCCTTCCTCTTTTAAAGAAGACAGGCCTCAGGATAATTTTGGAGCCAGGCAGGTTTATAGTGGGTAATGCCGGGATATTAGTTACCAGGGTGCTCTATGTTAAATCCACCCCTAAAAAGAAATTCGTAATCGTGGATGCGGGAATGAATGACTTGATCCGGCCTGCGCTTTATAGCGCTTATCATAATATTTTGCCTTTGCGCGCTAAAGAGGAGGCGAGGCGTGAAAAAGTAGATATTGTAGGGCCGATCTGCGAAAGCGGGGATTTTATTGCTAAGGAGAGGAGATTACCCGTAGTAAGAGAAGGAGGATATCTGGCAGTAATGGGTACCGGGGCTTACGGCTTTAGCATGTCCTCTAACTATAATTCACGCCGCAGGCCGCAGGAAGTATTGGTGATAAAAGATAAGGTATTTATTATCAGGAAAAGGGAGTCTTATTCAGATTTAGTTCGTAATGAGAATATCCCAGCCTTCCTCTTTGGGCTTTAAGATGAAAAGAATAGCCTTCGTCAAGATGGTTGCCTCAGGCAATGATTTTGTATTAATCGAAAATCATGGCTATAAAGGCCTTTCGCTTCTTGCGAAATCTCTTTGCGACAGAAAATTCGGCATTGGCGCAGACGGTTTATTGCTTCTTGAAAAGTCAAGTATCGCTGATATACGTATGCGTATCTTTAATGCAGATGGCTCAGAGGCCCAAATGTGCGGTAACGGCAGCCGCTGCGTTGCCTTTTGGCTGAAGGCAAAGCGCATTGAAACCAAGGCCGGTATAATAGAAGCAAGGGTAGCAGCTGGCAATGTTAAAATCAAGCTTACTAGCCCTAAGGGGTTAAGATTGGATATGCCTGTTGAGATTAATAAAAGAAAGTTGCGCATAAATTTTATCGATACCGGAGTACCGCACGCAGTAATCTTTACCCAAGGCCTGGATAAGATTAATGTGTCTAGCCTAGGAAGAGCAATACGTTATCACGCTAAATTTGCTCCTGCAGGCACAAATGCTAATTTTATAGAGGTGTTAGATAAAGATTCCATAAGTATCAGGACATATGAGAGAGGGGTTGAGGATGAGACCTTGGCCTGCGGTACCGGAACAGTTGCCTCTGCGCTGGTCTTTGCCCTAAAGAGCGGCGCCTGCGCTAAGGTTAATGTGCATACCAGAAGCAAAGAAGTGTTGAAGGTTTATTTTGAAAGAAGAGATAAAGAATTTTCCAATATTTGGCTTGAAGGAAGTACGCGCGTAGTATTTAAAGGAGAGATTATTTACTAAACTGGAGGCAACAAATGATGCTATGGATACTTCTGGCAGTGTTAGCGGTGTTAGTATTGTGGGTGATAGCAGCTTATAACAGCCTGATCTCTTTAAAGAACCAGGTCCTTAACGGTTGGAAGCAGATTGACGTACAGCTAAAACGCAGGCATGACCTTATACCTAACCTTATCGAAACGGTAAAAGGCGTGATGAAATTCGAACAGTCAACGCTTACGCAGGTAATTGAGGCTCGTAATAAAGCCATCTCTGCCCAGGGCATAGCGGAAAAGGCGGCGCAGGAGAATATGCTAAGCGGTGCGTTGCGTCAGTTGTTTGCGCTGGTTGAGAATTATCCTAACCTAAAAGCTAATGAAAACGTAACTAAGCTTCAGGAAGAGCTGGTCTCAACTGAAAACCGCATCGGTTTTTCCAGACAGTTCTATAATGATATTGCCACAAAATTTAACATTGCGCAGCAGGTCTTTCCCACAAATATCATCGTGGGTATTTTTAGTTTTAAGGCAGCTGAGCTTTTTGAGATTACCGAACCCTCAGAGAGAGAGGTTCCCAAAGTAGACCTGAATCTTGAATGAACATCTATGAACAGGCCCTGAGCAACCGCAGGGCTACCTGGTTTACCGTAACTATATTCATACTGTTCTTTGTTGCTATAGGGATTGGTTTTGATTTTCATTACGGAGCAGGCGCCGGGATCCCGATATTCACCATTATAGCCTTGGCCTTTGGGGTTATCTCAAGCTATATCGGATACTACTACGGCGATAAGCTTATCCTTTCTTCTACGCATGCCAGGGAATTGGATCTCAATGACCCTAAACAAAGACAATGGCAAAACGTGATGGAAGAAATGAGTATCGCCTCCGGGATAGCCCTGCCTAAGACTTTTATCATCGATGATCCTGATCCTAATGCCTTTGCTACCGGCAGGGATCCTGGACATTCATCTGTCGTGGTTACCAAGGGGTTGCTTGAGGAATTGAACCGGGATGAGTTGCAGGGGGTGGCTGCCCATGAAATGAGCCATATCAAAAACTTCGACATCAGGCTTATGTTGCTATTGGCGGTATTGATAGGCTCTATAGCATTAGTCTCTGATTGGGCTAGAAGAAGCCTCTTTTACGGCTCAAGACGCAGAAGCAATAAGAGCGGCAACTCCGGGCCAGTAGCCTTGATTATTCTGGCGATCTGGTTAATTGCAGTGATACTAGCCCCTTTAATATCGCAGCTACTGGCAATGTTTGTTTCGCGCAGGCGTGAGTTTCTTGCAGACGCCTCTGGTGCGGAGTTAACCCGTAACCCCTTGGCATTGGCAAGCGCTTTAGAAAAATTAGACGCGCATTCCCAGCCTACACGTTCGATAAATCAAGGGACAGCGCACTTATGTATCTGTGACCCTAAGGGCCGCGCATTAGGAGCGCATGAGGGCAGAGTAGCTAATTTATTCGCCACCCACCCTCCTATAAACAAGCGCATAGAGGCATTAAAACAGATGGCTTATTTAAAATGAATCTCTGCGGGGGGCTAAAACCCCCGCGGCTTCTCAAATGAAATACTAAAGCGGCCTCCTTGCAGAAAACGCAAGGGCTTCGTTAAATAAATACATTAGGCGCTCAATCTGGCCGCGAAAGTATAAGAATGGAGGTTTAAGATGTTCGCTGGCTCTATAGTAGCTATAGTTACCCCCTTTGAAAACGGAAAAATAGACGAAAAAAGGTTCAGGGATTTGATAGAGCTGCAGATTAAAAACGGAAGCTCGGGGGTAGTCCCCTGCGGTACTACCGGAGAATCTGCTACGCTATCGGTAGAGGAACACCAGCGTGTTATAAAGATAGCTATTGAGCAGGTGAATAAGAGGGTCCCGGTAATCGCCGGCACAGGCTCCAATTCTACCCAAGAGGCGATAACCCTTACCCGCGATGCAGCAGAGGCCGGCGCTGACGGCTCCCTTCAAGTCTCTCCTTATTATAACCGGCCTACGCAAAAAGGGCTTTACGAGCATTTTAAGGCTATTGCTGAAGCGGTAGATATTCCCATCATCCTTTATAATATTGCCTCGCGTACAGGGGTTAACATCGAGCCTGAGACTATCGCAAGATTAGCCGCAGATTGCAAAAATATCGTCGGTGTAAAAGAAGCCTCCGCAAATTTAGACCAGATGTCGCGTATAAAGGCCCTTTGCCCAAAAGACTTCCAATTGATCTCAGGAGATGACAGCCTGACCCTGCCTATTTTAAGCATAGGGGGGATAGGGATTATCTCTGTCGTAGCCAATATCGTGCCCAAAGATGTAGCAAGTATGGTTTTAGAATTCCAAAAAGGAAATATCAAAGGGGCCCAGGCCCTACACTATAAATTATTGCCTTTGATCAAAGCAGTATTCTTGGAGACTAATCCCATACCGGTTAAGACAGCAATGGGATTATTGGGTATGTGCGAACCGGATTTAAGGCTGCCCATGTGCCCGATGTTACCCGAGAATTTAGAGAAATTAAAAAAGGCGCTTAAGGATTACGGGTTATTATAGAAAGGTAAAGTATGATAGATCCCCGCTGCGCTTTTTCGTAAAACGAAAAAGCGCAAGGCGCGGGGATTAATTCTCCCGCCTCTTGCATTCTTGCATTCTGCAAGAATGCAAGAATGCGGCGGGATCATTTAAAGGAGTATCTATGGTTAAACTCGGTATTGCAGGCGTTTGCGGAAAGATGGGTAGGCGTATTTTTGAGCTGGCCTCTCAAAATAAAAATTTTGATATAACCCTGGCACTGGAAAAAAAAGGCA
>VGKF01000067.1 GCA_016867175.1 Candidatus Omnitrophota bacterium
TAAAGTGGCGTCTTTTTATGATACCGGTAATGTATGGGAAAAGTTAGATAAGATAGGCTCAGGTGGATTTAAATCTGCTGTAGGTTTCGGAGTCAGGATCAAAACCCCCATCGGCCCGATAATGCTTGATTACGGCATACCTTTAAATAAGGAACCTGGAAGCGAAGACAAGGGAGATGGCAGGTTCCACTTCAGCATGAGCCACGGATTCTAAAATAGAAAACAGTTTATTAACCAATAGCAGTTAACCTAAACCAAACAACATCTTGTTTGGCTGTATAAGAAGGAGGAAGGTTCGATGAGGAGAGCAGTTTTGTGTTTTTTGGGAATCTTGGTAGCTTCTTTCATTTTTATCGGTATGGCCCAGGCAGCAGAGAAGATTGGCTATGTGGACTTAAGCCGCACCTTTAGTGAGTATGGCAAGACTAAAGAGTATGATAAAAGCCTAAGTGAAAAAGAGACTGCATATAATTCCGAGAGGGAAAAGAAGGTCAACGAAGTCAAGCAGCTTCAGGATAAAATGAACCTTTTAAGCGACAAGGAGAAGGAAAACAAAAAGACCGAGTTGACTAATAAAATAAAATCCCTGCAGGACCTTGACCGCGAGAAACAAACTGACCTGCGCAAAGAGCAGGATGAGAAGATGAAGGAAATATTGAAGGATATAGAAGACGCAGTTAAGGCATATGCCCAGAAAGAGGGCTACACCCTGGTTTTTAATGACCGTGTCCTGGTATACCAGGAGAAAAACCTTGAGATCACCGATAAGGTCATCGAGATATTGAACAAAGGGTATAAAAAATAAATGAAGCCCAAACTTATGGAGCGTAAGCGAACATAAGTTTGCAGGCTGAATTTATCCCGCCGAGTGTATCAAAATTATCGTAGAGAATTTTGATACATTTTACGAGGCGGGAGAGGAGTATAGCCGTAAGTGCAAAAGACATTAAGGGAAATAGCCAAGCTCATCGATGGCGAGGTAGTCGGCGATGACAGTATTGTGATTACCGGCGTATGCGGCATTAAAGAGGCCGAGGCCGGCGATATTACCTTTGTGGCCAATCCCAAATATTTCCATTTTATCGAAAAGACACAGGCCTCCGCTATCATCGGTCCCCGGGAACTGAAAGATGCCCCGCGGCCGATCATCCGCACGGATAACCCTTCCGTAGCTTTTGCTAAAGTGCTCTCTTTGGCTATGCCCTTTGAAACGGTGCATCCTAAGGGGGTGCATCCCAGCGTGATGCTGGGGGAGGGCGTATCTTTGGGCAAGGATGTGGCGATCGGGGCCTATACGGTCATAGAAGATAATGTCGCCATAGGAGACAAAAGCATAATCTACGGCGGTTGTTATATCGGCCGCCACACCAAGATAGGCAGCGATACCCTGATCTATCCCAATGTCTCTATACGCGAGCACCTGCTGATCGGTAGCCGCGTGGTTATACATAGCGGCACTGTAATAGGCTCAGATGGTTTTGGTTTTGTCAATATAGAAGGCATGAATAAGCGCATCCCGCAGATAGGCACGGTTATTATTGAGGATGACGTGGAAATAGGCTCCAATGTTACCATAGACCGGGCGCGTTTTGATAAGACGGTAATAGGCCGCGGCACCAAGATAGATAATCTGGTGCAGATCGCTCATAATGTAGTGGTAGGGGAAAACTCCATTATTATCGCCCAGGCAGGGATCTCCGGGAGTACCACTATAGGCAAAGGCGTTACCATAGCCGGCCAGGCAGGACTGGTTGGACATATCAATATAGGAGACGGCGCGGTGTTGGCAGCGCAGGCCGGGGTGACTAAATCTGTCCCTGCCAATACCATTGTTTCCGGCTATCCGGCAAAGCCGCACGAAACAGCCAAGCAGGTGAATGCCTGCGTGCAGGGGTTGCCAAGATTATATGATACAGTGGCGGGGCTTAAGAAAAAGATAGCAGAGCTAGAGAAGCGTTTGAGCGAAAAACAAGAATAATAAATATGGCAAACCAAAGGACGATTACAAAAGAGATAAGCTTAGAGGGGGCAGGGCTGCATACGGCAGGCAAGGTCAGCTTAAAGTTTAAGCCGGCCGCGGTCGATACGGGGATTAATTTTATCCGCACCGATATAGCCAGCAGGCCGATTATTAAGGCCTCGATGGATTCCCTTCTTTCTCAAGGGCAGGGCCGCCGCACCTCGATAGGAAAAGACGATATCTCTATTACCACCGTTGAGCATCTTATGGCAGCATTATACGGCCTCAGGATAGATAACCTCTATATTGAAATAGATAACAAGGAACTCCCCGGACTTGACGGCAGCAGTTTAGACTTTGTCCAGCTCCTGGAGCAGGCAGGAATTGTTGAGCAGGATAAGCCCAGGCAATATTACAATATAAGAGATGCTATATTCGTGGAAGATGATGGCGCCTCTATCATAGCCCTTCCTTCCAGCGAGTTTAAAATATCTTATACCCTTAGTTATGCCCATCCATTGCTTAAGGCGCAGTTCTTGGAGATAAGCCTGGATACAGCTGATTTCAAAAAAGAGCTTGCCGGCGCGCGCACCTTCTGCCTGGAGCAGGAGGCAGATGATTTAAAGAAGCAGGGCCTAGGCCAGGGCGCCAATTATGAGAATACGCTGGTGGTGGGCAAAAACGGCGTGATAAAGAATAAGCTGCGTTATGAGGATGAATTTATACGGCATAAAATATTAGACCTGATAGGAGATATTTATCTTATGGGCCAGCCGATCAAGGGCCACATCATTGCCTTAAAGAGCGGCCATGCCCTTAATATTAAGCTGTTACGCAGGATTGCCCAACAGAAACAGAGGTCCTCTTCCGCTGCCATAGGCATAGATTATCATCCGCATGAAGGAGAGGAGCTGGATGTAGAGGCGATTATGAAGATACTGCCGCACCGCGAGCCTTTCTTGTTCGTGGATAGGATCGTCTCTTTAGAAAAAGGAAAGCGCGCCGTTGGAATCAAGAACGTTACCATTAACGACTATTTTTTTAAAGGGCACTTCCCCGGTAAGCCGGTGATGCCGGGGGTTTTGATCGTCGAGGCCATGGCGCAGGTAGGGGGCGTTATGATGCTTGCCCCTGAAGAGAACCGCGGGAAACTAGCGTATTTCCTGGCTGCGGATAATCTGAAGTTTAGAAAAACAGTTGTGCCGGGAGACCAGCTGGTCTTGGATGTGGAAGCAGGCAGGATCAAGAGTAAGACCGGCCAGGTCCACGGCAAGGCCCTGGTAGACGGCAAGATAGTAGCAGAGGCAGACCTCATGTTTGCCTTAGTCCAAGGCTAATAAATGCAGGCGCACCCTACGGCGATAGTCTCTAAGAAAGCAAGGTTGGCCGGCGATATAGAAGTCGGCCCTTATACTATTATCGGTGATAATGTCCAGATCTCCTCTGGCGCTAAGGTCGGAGCCCACTGCGTTATTGAAGGAAATACTACAATCGGCGCAGGGTGCCAGGTCTTTAGCGGCGCAGTTATAGGCAGCCAGCCGCAGGACTTAAAATATAAGGGAGAAAAAAGCTTCCTTGAAATAGGAAACAATAACATAATCAGGGAGTATTGTACTTTAAACCTGGGTACGGGCGAGGGCGGCAGGACGATAGTCGGGAACAACAACCTGATTATGGCCTATTCGCATATCGCGCATGACTGTAAGTTAGGCGATGAATGCATTATCGCCAACTGCGGCACTCTTGCCGGGCATGTGACCATAGAAGATAAGGCAGTAGTAGGGGGCCTGGTTGCCATACATCAATTTGTGCAGGTGGGCAAGCTCTCTATAATCGGGGGCTGCTCTAAGGTAGTGCAGGATATACCTCCGTTCTCTACCTGCGACGGGCATCCTGCCAGGGTTTATGGCCTTAATCTCGTAGGCCTTAAGCGCAGCAATATCTCTAAAGACTCTATGCATAGCCTTAAACACGCATTCGAGATATTATTTAACAGCGGCCTTTCTGCAAGGCATGCCCTTCAAGAGCTAGAAAAAGAAAGGCAATCTTCAGTTGAAGTTTCCTACCTGATTAATTTTATAAAAAACTCTGAACGTGGTTTGTCGCGTTCCTGTAGGTCAGAGTCATAAAATAGATCCCATGGAAAGAATAGGTTTAATCGCAGGAAACAGAAAGCTTCCCCTTTTGTTCTCCGAAGCCGCAAGGCGTAAAGGATATTCCCTTGTGGCTATAGCTATAAAGGGTGACACCTCTGCCGCCCTTAGGCAATATGTAGATAAGATTTACTGGCTGGGCCTGGATGAATTCAGCTCTATGTTTGATATATTTAAGTCTGAAGGGATAACCAAGGTAGTGATGGCAGGACAGATCAGCCCACAGAGGCTTTTTAGTAAAGAGGTCCAGAGAGATAAAGAGCTAAAAACGCTGCTTGAGAGTATAAAGAATAAGAAAGCAGATACCATATTCGGCGCAATCACCCAAAGGCTTGAGAAATTTGGCCTGGAGCTGCTTAGCTCAACTACCTTTATTGAAGAGCTCTTGGTTAAAAAAGGTACGCTTAGCCTAAGAAAGCCCAGCTTTACAGAATGGGAGGATATATATTTTGGCCTGGAGCTGGCTAAGTCAGCGGCTTATCTAGATATCGGACAGACCGTAGCTGTAAAAGAGAAGGCCATAGTGGCAGTAGAAGCCCTGGAGGGTACGGATAATCTGATCAGGCGCGCAGGTAAGCTTGCAAGAAAAGGGGTCACCGTAGTTAAAGTAAGTAAGCCAAAGCAGGACTTACGCTTTGATATCCCGGTCATCGGGCTGAACACGATGAAGAATATCGTCAGCTGCGGGGTTAGCTGTTTGGCTATTGAGGCTGAGAAGACCATTTTTATAGATAAAGAGAAGAGCCTGGCCTTAGCAGATAGAAGGGGGATATCGGTAGTTGCGGTTTAGATGCTGCGGCACATTGCCACAGCATCAAGCAAAACTTAGATTAATCTAAGTTTTGCTTGACAGGTTTAGCCTTATTGTGTATAAATAAGTTAATAGCAAAAGGAGGTTAGTATGGCAAGGATTGCAGGAGCAAAACTAACAGAGTTGAAGCTTTATGCCCCCGGCGCAAAGAAGGTGAGCTTAGCCGGAAGTTTTAATAAATGGGATACTAAGGCCCTGGCTGGCAAGAAAGATTCTAAGGGCAACTGGACAGTGAAGGCAAATCTAAAGCCCGGAAAATACGAATACAAATTTTTTGTGGACGGGTCCTGGATCAATGACCCGCGTTGTAACAGCTGCGTGACCAATAGTTTCGGCACTCAGAACTGCGTTCTGGAAGTAAAGTAAACTTAAAGATATCCCCCACCTTTATTTTAGCCATCCAATGAAACTTAAAATAAGGTGGGGGTTTTATTTTACCACATGAAATATATATACGGACCGGTAAAATCGCGCAGGTTAGGCCTTTCTTTGGGCATTAGCTTAACCCCATATAAGATATGCAGTTTTGACTGTGTTTACTGCCAGGCGGGTAGGACCACCCAGCTTACCAACGCAAGAAAAGAATATGTTGGCTTA
>VGKF01000068.1 GCA_016867175.1 Candidatus Omnitrophota bacterium
AAGGTTACCTTTTATCCTGATAATAAGACAGTGGAGGTAGAGAAAGACAGGTCTATACTTTCTGCCGCTATATCTGCCGGAGTCTATATTAATTCCAGCTGTGGCGGTGATGGCGTCTGCGGCAGGTGCAAGGTGATTCTAAAGAACGGTAAAGTCGTATCTCAATCTGCGGGGAGAATTACCGCTGATGAAAAGAAGCGCGGGGTGCATCTTGCCTGTGCTACCTTTGTGCAAAGCGACCTGGAGGTAGAAATCCCTGTTGAGTCTAGATTGAATTTAGAAGGACTCACTCAGGAGGAGATAAACAAGCGCCTGCAGAAAGATTACTCCGCGCCCGAAGAGCTGGATTTAGCAGGATTACCGCCAGGCGCTGATATATTCGTGCATTCTCCGTTAGCTACTAAGCTTTATCTGGAACTCCCTGCTCCCAGCCTAGAAGATAAAATCAGTGACTTAGAGAGGCTCTACCGCCGTATACGGGAGGTCAAGAACCTGCCGATCATGCAAACAGGCCTGGGCAATATAAGAGGGTTGGGGGAGCTTTTACATGATTCAGACTGGAGGGTCACGGTTACCCTGGGTAATAGAAACGATAATGTTGAGATAGTGCTGGTTGAGCCGGGAGATACCTCGCTTAAGAATTTCGGGCTCTGCTTTGATGTCGGTACAACTACGGTTTCAGCGCAGCTGGTAGATTTAAATACTAAAAAGGCCTTGGGCACTAAGGCTACCTATAATAAGCAGGCAGCCTTTGGCAGCGATGTGATTACGCGCATCATCTATGCTAAAGAAGAGGATGGCCTGGAGCAGCTACATCAGGCAGTGACAGATGATATGAATGAGATGGCTCAGAAATTGATTAAAGAGCATGCAGTAGATTTAAACGACGTAACTTGCGTAGTCTGCGCCGGTAATACCACCATGATCCATTTGTTGCTACGCGTGGACCCCAGCTATATTCGTAGAGAGCCGTATGCGCCGGTATTTAATTTTGCGCCGGTATTACGCGCTGCTGAAGCAGAGTTAAGGATAAATCCCCGGGGGCTACTTGCCTGCGTACCGGGAGTAGCCAGCTACGTGGGAGGAGATGTTACTGCCGGAGTGCTCTCTTGCGGGTTGTACCAGGAAGAAGGATTAAGCCTGCTTATAGACATAGGCACAAACGGAGAAGTTGTGCTGGGGAGTAAGGAGTTCCTGATATCCGCTGCTGCTTCAGCCGGCCCTGCCTTTGAAGGTAGCGGGGTTAGTTGCGGTATGCGTTCAGCAAAAGGGGCAATACAAAAATTAAGGATTAAGCCGGATAGCTTTGAAGTCAGCTATAGCGTAATCGGCGAGGTAAAACCCTTAGGGATCTGCGGCTCGGGATATATAGACCTCATTGCACAGCTTCTTTTGGCAGGGATCCTGGATAAAAATGGAAAGTTAAAAGCTATAAAGAATAAGCGTATCCGGGAAGGAGAGCTGGGCAGAGAGTTTATAGTGGCTTTTAAAGACCAGTCTGCGACTGGCGCGGATATTGTTATTAGCGAGCCGGATATTGAGAACTTAAAGCGCGCCAAGGCTGCTATATACTCTGCAACTTCGGTGCTGCTTAGGCATATGGGGCTTAATTTTAACCAACTTAAGAAAGTTTTTATAGCCGGAGGTTTTGGCACTTATCTGGATATAGAAAATGCTATAAGTATCGGCCTATTACCTGATTTGGAAAGAACAAAATTTTTATTTATAGGCAATAGCTCCCTGGCTGGCAGCAGGCAGGTATTATTATCATATGAAGCAATGAAGAAGGCTGATGAGATTGCCAGGACCATAACTTATTTTGAGCTTTCCATTGAGCCAAGCTATATGGATGAGTATATGGCAGCATTATTTTTTCCGCATACTGACATTAAACTCTTTCCCAGCCTTAAAATATAATGGGCTTTACTATCGCGATTGCCGGAAAAGGCGGCACAGGAAAGACTACCATAGCAGCGCTGCTGGCGAAGATGCTAAAAGAGGCAAAAAAGGGTTCTCTGCTTGTGGTTGATGCAGACCCTAATAGCAATCTGGCAGAGGCCCTTGGCCTTCAGGCAGAGGCTACTATAGGTAAAATACTGGATGATGTAGGCGAGCATCCAGAGAAGATCCCTGTGAGCATGCCCAAAGACCGCTATATTGAATATGAGATCCATAAGGCCATCCAGGAGTCCGATGGTCTTGACCTTCTGACTATGGGTAAGCCCGAGGGGCCCGGTTGTTATTGCTATGTAAATAATGTTTTAAGAAGCGTAATGAGCAAGCTTATTAAAGATTACGATTATATCGTGATCGATAACGAGGCTGGCCTTGAGCACCTCTCGCGCAGGACTACAGCTGAGGCAGATGTGTTATTGGCAGTCTCAGATGCTACACCGGTGGGTTTAAAAGCAGTGAGGAGGATCTCTGAGTTGGTTGCAGAGCTAAAGATTAAGACCAAAAAGAAACTATTGCTTATCAACCGCCTGGATAAGGCTATTGAGAGAGAAAAGATAAAAGGACTGGACTTAGATTATATAGGTAGCATACCCCAGGATAAGAAAATTACAGAGATAAGCTTAGGGGCTGGTTCGCTTTTGGATTTGGACAAAAACGCTAAAAGCATGAAGGCGCTAGAAAGAATAGGAGAAAAGATATGGAGTTGAGTTTAGAAAAATGGTCAGGCGCAGTTTCTACCGTGAGCATAGGCGCTAGTAAAGAAGAGGGAGGGACGCGTTCAGCAGTGCTAAAAGTAGGCGGGCAGAAAACACTGCCTTATTTATCCGCTGAAGGGCAGATTCCGTACAGGCCGCAGATCGCTTTTGAGGTCTGGGATATTGCGCCGCTTGATTGGCCGCAGGAATTACTGAGACCCTATCAGGCCGTGATTAAAGATCCTTTGAGCTGGGCGCAAAAATGCGTAACAGATTACGGGGCTAAAAGTATTTGCCTGCGGCTTATGGCTGCACATCCTGATTTTGGGGATAGAACTGCGCAGCAGGAGGCAGATTTTATCCGCGATTTACTAAAGAAGATCAGCGTGCCTTTGATTATAACAGGGTGTGGAGATGATGCTAAAGATAACTTGGTCTTGCCTGTTTGTTGCGAGGCAGCCCGCGGTGAGCGCTGTCTGGTAGGTTCAGCCATGCAGGATAATTACAAGACCCTGGTAGCTGCGGCATTAGCTGACGGGCATAATATTATCGCTGAGTCGCCCATAGATATCAATATCGCCAAACAGCTGAATATTTTAATCTCGGATATGGGCCTGGGGTTGGAGCGCATTGTCATTAATCCCACTATAGGAGCCCTGGGTTATGGCCTGGAATACGCCTATTCCATTATGGAGAGGGCGCGCCTGGCTGCCTTAGCAGGAGACAGGATGATGTCTTCTCCTTTTATCTGTTTCGTGGGCCAGGAATCCTGGAGGGCAAAAGAGGCTAAAGATGAAGCCCAGCGCGGAATACTCTGGGAGGCAATTACCGCTACTGCCCTTATCCAGGCAGGCGCTGATATTTTGGTGATGCGCCACCCTAAGGCTATAGAAAAGATTGAAAAATATATCAATAGTTTAACGGGAGACTAAAATGTTTATAATCGGAGAATTGATTAACGGGATGTATAAAAACATAGGCCGCGCCATAAAGGATAAAGATAAAGCTGCTATACAAAAATGCGCCCTTGATCAGGTTAAGGTAGGCGCAGATGCCCTGGATGTAAACTGCGGCCCTGCCTCGCGCGACCCTGTTTTTGATATCAGGTGGCTTATCGAATCAATACAGGAGGTTACCGATAAGCCGCTTGCATTAGATTCCAGCAAGCCCGCGGTAATTGAATCAGGCCTAAAAGTGGCAAAAGCTAGGGCGATCATCAATTCCACTACTGCTGATTTAGAAAAACTTGAGATTTTAGTCCCTCTGGCAAAGAAATATAATGCCAAACTTATTGGCCTGACTATCAGTTCAAAAGGTATACCTCAGAATAAAGACCAGCGCCTTGAGTTGGCAGCTGCGATTGTTGCTAATTGTAGCGACGCTGGCTTGCCCATAGAAGACCTGTATCTTGACCCTATAGTCATGCCGGTCAATGTTGCCCAGGCGCAGATGTGCGAGATCCTGGAGGCGATACGCGAATTCAAAATCATCTCAGACCCTGCACCTAAAAGTATTATTGGTTTAAGCAATGTCTCGCAGGGGGCTTGCGTGCGTAGCCTGATAAATAGAACATTTTTGACTATGGCAGCTGCCTTTGGCCTTGATGCAGCCATACTCGACCCTTTAGATAAAGAGCTGATGGACGCAGCGGTCACCTCAGATTTAATAATGAATAAAAATATATACTGCGATTCTTACCTGGATGCATATAGAAAGAAATAAAGGATGAAAAGGCGCATAAAAATCCTGCGGCATATTTTTCGTTTTCGCGGTTTTCGCCAGAGCCTCAAACTTGCAATAACAGGAATAGGCTACCTTTTTCTGTATCACCGCAATATGCGTATCATCTTTATGCTGGGGATCTTGGCATTGCTGTTAGGCTTGCATTACCAGCTAAAGGGCATTGAGTTGATAGCGCTGTGTATTACTATTACCCTGGTTTTTATGGCTGAGATCTTTAATACGGCGATTGAAATTATGATTGATATGACTACTGATAAATACCACACGTTAGTAAAATTAGTCAAAGATATTGCTGCTGCAGTAGTCTTACTTGCTTCTTTAAACGCCCTTGCCGTAGGCTACATACTTTTCTTTAGGAGGATATTCAAATCATGAAGATTGTCGCGATAGTCTTAGCGTTTTGGATAGCCTGGCTCGGTTATCAGTATATGACTAAGTCTTCGCAGGCCTCTAATCTCGTGCAGCAGAAGATAGAAGAGATTAATTCGCTTGAGACTGACCTATTATTAGGTAGGATAGGTAAGCTTCCGGAATATAACGAGATTACCATAGATAATAATAAATATTGGATCAGTTGGGGGCTCTACGGCCAGGTTGATTGGACCGCCAGCGAAGGGATAAAAGAGGTCCAGGCGCGCGGTAAGGTAGAGTTTGTTGAATTACTGCCTTTTACCAATATGAGGGTAGGCTATCCGTTTAAACTTACCATAAAGATACACAGCTAAACTCGACTGTTAGCTTGATTTTTAGCGATTTTTTGATAATATGAAAAGGGGACGTTTCTCTTTTTAGGTAGATTTTGGCGGCGTAACTCAGCCTGATAGAGTAGTCGGCTCATACTTAATGCGCCTTGCTATAAATATCTGGCGCATTAATCCTGAGCGAAGCGAAGGACCTTAGTGGTAATGCCGGTATTATTCATTGATAAGTAGATTATGGCGGCGTAACTCAGCCTGATAGAGTAGTCGGCTCATACTTAATGCGCCTTGCTATAAATATCTGGCGCATTAATCCTGAGCGAAGCGAAGGACCTTAGTGGTAATGCCGGTATTATTCATTGATA
>VGKF01000069.1 GCA_016867175.1 Candidatus Omnitrophota bacterium
TAAAAAGTCAGGGTTATCGGCGATAGCGATAGTAGACCACGATACCGTCTTAGGGATTCCTCCTTCTTTGGAAGAAGCTAGTGCCGCTGGAATTGAAGTTATCCCGGGGATCGAGCTTACTGCTGAACATGAGGGTCTGGAGGTGCATATCCTAGGATACCTGGTTGATTACCAAAGCCAAGTATTCCTGGAAAGGTTAGAGTCTTTAAGAAAGAACCGCATTGAGCGTATCTATAAAATAACTGATAAGCTAAAAATCGCAGGCGTTAATTTAAATCCTCAGGCGGTCTTCGATATCTCTGGTTCTGGTACGGTAGGAAGGCTGCATGTTGCCAGGGCAATGTTAAAAGAAGGCCTGGTTGGTTCTGTGTATGAGGCATTTAGAAAATATATAGGAGATAAGTCTCCTGCCTATGTGTTGGGTTTTAGGCTTTCGCCTCTTGAAGCGATTAGGCTTATACGAGAAGCGGGCGGGGTGGCTGTATTAGCCCACCCTTATATATTAAATAATGACGGCTTGATCCCGCTTTTTGCAAGCTACGGATTGAAGGGCCTTGAGGTTTATTATCCGGAGCATACACAGGGCATGATTAATGCTTATTTAGAATTAGCCGCCAAGTATGGTTTATTAGTCACCGGCGGTTCTGATTGCCATGGGAGCGCAAAGCCAGAAATCAGGATAGGTTCGGTAAAGATCCCTTATGAATTAGTGGAAAGGCTTAAAGAAGCAGGCAGAGAATAGGCGAGGTTTAAGATGGACCCCAAACAAAAAAGAATAGATAAGCACTTCTATTTTATGAACCTGGCTATGCGCCTGGCCTTAAAGGCCAGAGGCACAACCTCTCCTAATCCCATGGTAGGAGCCTTAGTGGTCAAGAAGGGTAGGATCGTAGGGAGCGGTTACCATCAGAAGGCAGGGATGAGCCATGCAGAGATTATTGCCTTAGATGAAGCTGGAGCTATGGCTAAGGGGTCTACTTTATATGTCACGCTTGAACCTTGTACGCATTTTGGTAAGACCCCTCCTTGCGTAGACAGGATTATTAGAAGCGGGATTAAAGAGGTGGTAGTCGGGATGATCGATCCTAACCCAATTAATAACGGCAAAGGGGTTAAGATCCTGCGTCAGAATAAGATAAAGGTCCAGGTGGGCTTCTTAGAAGATAAATTAAAGGTAATGAATGAGGCATTCTTAAAATATATTACCAAAAGGATGCCTTTTATTACTGTTAAGGTAGCGCAGTCTCTGGATGGCAAGATAGCTACGCGTAGCGGAGATTCAAAATGGATTACCTCTGATAAGTCGCGCGCCTGGGCGCATCGTATCCGTCAAGACTATGATGCGGTTATGGTAGGAGTGAATACCGTATTGAGGGATAACCCCAGGCTAAATACCTGGTTTTCAAAGAGGCAGCCTGCAAAGATTATCGTAGATAGCAGATTAAGCGTACCTCAGGATGCGAATATATTCTCTCAGGGCAGTTCTGTTATAATCATTACTTTGCCTACGCCTCCTGGCCAGGAGACAGAGAACAGAAAGATGCTTTCTGGCCGCGCAACGATCCTTGAGGTCAAAGAAAGGTCAGGCCAGATTAATCTTAAGGACGCCTTGAAAAAACTGGCGCAGCTTAAGGTAACTAATATACTGGTCGAAGGCGGATAAAATAATGTTTTTTTTAAGCCCTAAGATTATCGGAGGTAAGGGGGCAACCAGCTCTGTTATGGGCGAGGGGATTACGCGCATATCAAAGGCAATTAAGATTAAAGATATGCAGCTGAGGCGTTTTGGAGAAGATATTTTATTAGAGGGATATGTGAAATAAGATGTTTTCCGGCATAGTTGAAGAATTGGGGCAGGTAAAGAATATTTCAAGGCGCAGCGGTAATATCACTGTTATTGAAATAGGCGCGGATAAGGTTTTAGAAGATACCCTAGTTGGTGATAGCATAGCGGTAAACGGAGCTTGTCTTACGGTTACCGCAAATAAGGTAGGTATTTTAAGTTTCGAGGCTATGCCGGAAACGCTTAAGGTTACAAATCTGGGGAGATTAAAGGTTCTAGAGAAAGTCAACCTTGAGCGCAGCCTTAAAGTTGGTGATAGGATATCCGGGCATTTTGTGAACGGGCATATCGATTGTTTAGGTGTTATACGAAATAAAAAATATATGGCAGGTAATCTGGGCCTTGAAATAGCCGTGCCTTTAAAATTTTTGCCTTACGCGATAAGCAAAGGTTCTGTTGCTTTAGACGGCATAAGCCTGACCATTGCAGAGAAAAGCCCAGCCACCTTCAGTGTTTATATTATTCCCCATACTTTAAGAAATACTACCTTAAGCTTTAAGGGCCCCTCAGATAAGTTGAACGTTGAGTTCGATATCCTGGCCAAACAGGCAGCTTCCCCTAAAATATAAGTTACCCCTTAAAGATTACCTCTAAAATATTCTTTAAGGGGTAAGTTCGGTCACAGGCTTATGTTCGCTGGCGCTCCATAAGCCTGGACCTCACTTATGTTAACTTCAGCGGTATAAATTATTGCGAATCTTTTTGATTTCTGATATACTAAATTAAATAAGGTAAGGTATTCAATGTTCGTATGTCAAATAGCAGGTACCAAATATTCTTATTTGAACTAGCTAGAATATTTGGTACCGCCTTTTGTTCAGAGCTATAAACTATAACAAAAGGCGGGGCGTGGCTCAGCTTGGCTAGAGCGCAGCGTTCGGGACGCTGAGGTCACAGGTTCAAATCCTGTCGCCCCGACTTGTTTGCAATCGGAGAGCAACAAGTCGGTATCTCTGCCTTCGGCAGAGATACCTCCGTTATAAAAAAGAATAAGAAAATCGGTATCCTTGCCGAAGGCAAGGATACCTTCGCTGAAAGCAAAGGTACCGACTTAAGTAAGACTACCCCTACTCAACATGCCCGGCAACAAAGATCTACTCCTAATAAAAACTCAATATGTCCGCATTAAATATGCCCCCTTGGGTTTAATGTATGTTGCGGCAGCTGCCGAACGTAAGGGCGCCAAGGTTGTGATTTTAGACCTATCGCTGGAAGATAATTATAAGAGAGTGTTAAAGGCGTCTTTGTTAGAATCGCATCCGCGCCTAGTAGGGATAGGAGGTATGTATGAAGAATTTGATGAGATAAAGAGGGTTGCTGCATTTGTTAAGGAAATATTGCCGGATGCACTGGTTGTTGTCGGAGGTCCGATTGGTCCTTCTTTAACTTCGGGGTGCCTTAAAGACAAGAATATTGATATAGTCGCTTTGGGTGAGGGGGAATCTTTAGTACAAGATTTATTATGCTATCTTCAAGGTAAGATCGCCCTCTCTGAGATTAAGGGCATAGCGTTTAGAGATAATGCAGAGGTTTCCTTTACCGCAAAGCGGCCTATCGAAGATATTAACGCCATGCCTATACCCGCCTGGCATCTGATAGACCCTTCGCGTTATTTTCAGCCGCATGATAACTGGTTTGGCATAGATAATCTTAAGGCCTTGAATATAGCGCCTTCAAGAGGTTGCCCTTATAGTTGTGTTTTCTGTGATAAAGGTACCTTTGGCCATAAATGGCGCGGCAGGGACCCTAAAAATATTATTGATGAAATGGTTTTGTTACGGGATAACTACGGTGCCCAAGCCATACTCTTTGCAGACGATATTTTTGACGTTAATAAGGAATGGGCAATCAGTTTTATAGAGGAGATAAAATTGCGCGGGGTAAATATGTATTGGGGTTGTGCCTCCCGCGTAAATCTTGCCGACTACGAACTATATAAAAAGATGTACGATGCGGGATGCCGCTACTTATTTTTTGGCATTGAATTTGGTTCGGAAGAGATGCTTAAGGTATCTAATAAGCGCACAACCATAGGGCAGGTCTACCAGGCTATAGATGCTGCAAGAAAGGCAGGCCTTAGGACTATTGGAGCGTATATACTGGGGATGCTAGATGAGACAGAGGAGCAGATCAATCAAACCGTTGAAATGGCATTGCGCTCGAGGCTTGATGTTTCAAGCGCGAGCATTGTAACTCCTATAGCCGGCACTCCCTTATTCGATATGGCACTTCGGGCAGGGAAGATCAGCAAGGACCAGCCTTGGTGGAGGGCTGGACGGCTTGATGCGTATATTAATTTAACCAAGGATGTCTCAAGTAGAAGGCTTACTTATCTTGCATCTAAGATGTATTGGGTACTTTTTTGGTCGCGGCCTTCGCGTAAGATCCCGGGGTTTATGTGTAAGATTATGAAGATGTCGTTTTTTATTTTTTCTCCCCTCTCCGGGCAGAGGTTTATTAATTTAATCACTTGGTTTACCAGGCTCAGGCAAAAGTTACGCCTAGGCTTGCCGTAACCACAAGGTATGCAAAAGCAGCTTCACGCCTACTATAGCGGAAGGGTTCAGGGGATAGGGTTTCGTTTTACGGCCGAGAGCATAGCCAGGGAATTAGGGATTACGGGCTGGGTAAGAAATCTTTCCGACGGCCGGGTTGAGATTGTAGCCGAGGCAGGAGAAGGGGCCTTAAAAGAGTTTCTAGAGAGGATTAGCCAGCACTTTTCCCGCTATATAATGGATGCAGATATAGAGTGGTTAGAGGCTACTGGTGAATTTAAAGAATTTGGGTTGAGATTCTAATGAGCCCACAATACTTTGCCGAGAGCGGCAAAGTATTGTTTAGGCGAATTAGATCCTTGACATTTTCAATCGATTATTAGCAGAAAATGTCAAGGATAAGTTCGGACATATAAGTTATCTCGGGTAGCTATCTGATAGCCGCCTCCATAACTTATGTCCTCACTTATGCGTTACGGTATATTTTCAGATATACATTCTAATCTGGAGGCCCTGGAGGCCGTCATAGCTGCCTATAAAAAAGAATCCATAGGGTCATATCTGTGCATAGGAGATCTTGTTGGATATGCAGCTAATCCCAATGAATGTGCTGAAAAGGTAAAGTCGCTCGCCTGCGTTAGCGTAGCCGGCAATCACGATTTGGCAACGCTCGATTCATTCTCAGTCGAGTATTTCAATGCCGCGGCAGCGCAGGCAATATTCTGGACAAGGTCCAAGATAGATGAAAATAGTAGATTATTCCTGGAGTCGCTGAAACTGGTATATAAGAATGAAGATCTAATTCTTACGCACGGAACTTTGAATCAGCCTCAAGACTTCAATTATTTAACCGATAGTTTTATGGCAGAAGAATCTTTTAGGCTGATGGAGGGCGAAATTTGCTTTGTCGGCCATACGCATGTTGCTGGAATATTTACATATGATAAGGATGGCTATACACATTACAGCGGATCTGATTACAGCCAGATAAAAGAAGGCAATAAATATATTGTCAATGTCGGCAGCGTAGGTCAGCCCAGGGATGGTAACCCCAAGGCAGCGTACTGTATATACGATAGCCTA
>VGKF01000070.1 GCA_016867175.1 Candidatus Omnitrophota bacterium
CAGGGGTGGAGTTTCTTTGAAAGAGATAAACCCGCGCACCATGGAATCCCGGCTGATCAAGGGTTTATATTTTTGCGGGGAGATGATAGATATAGATGCTGATACCGGAGGTTTTAACCTGCAGGCGGCATTCTCTACGGGGTATCTGGCAGGAGAGAGCGCAGCTATGAGTTAGGGACGGTTCTGAGTCGCGGTAAAAGGTGTCCCCCTAGGGACACACTTAACCGCACTTCAGAACCGTCCCTAATAATGTTAATGAGAAAGATATATCTGGCTTCTAAATCCAGGGCACGCCGAAAACTACTTAAGCTCTGCGGCTTAAAGTTCAAAGTCTTATCCAGCGGCATTAAAGAGGCAAGGCGAAAAGATAAGGGTTTATCTTACGCAGGCCTGGTTAAAAAGAATGCTTTGAGAAAAGCGCAAAGGGCAGCTCTTAAAATAAAAAAAGGAATCATTATTGCAGCGGATACTATTGTAGTTCAGGACGGGCGTATTTTTGGCAAGCCGCGCGATTTTAATGATGCGCGTAGGATGTTGAAGAGGCTCTCTCGGAAGCCGCAATGGCTTTATACCGGGCTTGCCTTGATTGATAAGGGAAGAGATAAGAGATTAGTTGATTATGAAAAGACTAAGGTTTATATGGATAGATTAAGCGATGAAGAGATATCGCGCTATTTCACTAAAGTCTCTCCTCTAGGCAAGGCAGGGAGTTTTGATATCCAGGGCAGGGGCGCCTTTTTTATCCGCCGTATAGAAGGGTGTTTTTACAATGTGGTAGGGCTGCCGCTACGTAAGCTTTATTGCATGCTTAATAAATTAGGAGTCAGGATGCTTTTATCTTTAGCTCTTGTATCCTCATTCTCCTATTTACTCTCTGGATGCTCTACAGAGTATAACCTGGTTACAGGCCAGGAGGAGGCATTTTTTTACAGCACTGATAGAGAGGTCTCTATAGGCCAAGCAATAGCCAAACAGGTAGAAAATGAGTATAAGCTTAGCGAAGACCCCCTGGTCCAGAAGAGGGTAGAAGATATCGGTAAAAAGATCGTCAATGTTTGTGATAGAAAGGATATAGTTTATCAGTTTAAAGTCCTGGAGGATGAAGAGATTAACGCGGTCTCTCTTCCTGGAGGGTTTGTTTATGTAAACAAAGGCCTGGTGGATAAGGTAGCTAATGACGATGAGCTGGCTGGTGTCCTTGCCCATGAGGTAGCTCATATAGTCGCCAGGCATAGCATAAAAAAGCTACAGGCAGTGATGGGTTACTCTTTTTTGCGGGTACTGACTGTGGTAGTTCCGGGTGGCGGCCAGGTGGGAGGAGCTGCAGACGCAGCCTTCCTTGAGTTAATGCTGGGCTATTCCAGGAAGGATGAACTGCTTGCCGATGAGCTGGCTACCCGCTATATGAAATTAGCCGGTTACAATCCGCGCTGTATGATAGATTTTTTAAAGACCCTGCAGGATGTAAATCGTAGAAAGCCGCTAAGGCCCAGGAGTTATTTAAAAACCCATCCTTATGTCCCTGACCGTATCAGGGTAGTCAAGCAAGAGCTGGGAGAGAAGATAGGCTTTACCGACTATATTAATATAGAAGAGAAAAAAAATGAGTGACCCATTCGGAGTATTAGAGTTTTTACATTGGAACCACGATTGGAACAGTTATAAATATCCTGACCAGGCTTCACTTGATAAAATAGCATTACTTATGAAAAAAGCAGGTGTCGGCTGGATAAGGCAGGATTTCTTATGGGAGGAGATTGAGCCAAGGCAGGGAGAGTTTGACTTTGTTAAATATGACCTGATTGTAGACATCCTGGTTAAAAATAAAATACAGATACTAGGCCTCCTGAACTATAGCGCTCCTTGGGCATCTGTCTCGGGTAAGTGGAATGACCCGCCGCAGGATAATAGCTTATTTGTCAATTATGCAGTGCAGGTTATTAAAAGGTACAAGGATAAGATAAAATACTGGGAGGTATGGAATGAGCCTGATTCGCGCGTCTATTGGTTAAATCAGGATGGGCTAAAAAGCTATTCTCTTCTGCTTAGGGATGTCTATCTTGCCGCAAAAAAAATAGATCTAGAATGCAAAATACTTAATGGCGGGCTTGCCGAAGGGCTCTCCAGCGTAAATAAACTCTATGATAATGGCGCAGCAGGGTATTTTGATATACTCAATATACATATTTTTGAGCCTCCGCAGGATCCCGCGGCAATAAAAAGGGTAGAGGCGTATCCGAAACTCGCTTATAAAATAATGTCCAGGCACGGAGACGCTGCAAAGAAGATTTGGGTTACCGAGATAGGTTCACCCGGAGTAAAGTCAGGCATGCAGGTTGCTGATTGGTGGTTAGGCGGAAATCAGGATGAGTTAGAGCAAGCCAAGTGGCTTAAAGAGGTGTTCGCGAGCCTCTTAAAGGATAAAAATATAGGAAAGATCTTCTGGGCGTTTTTCCGTGACTGCAACAAACACTGGGATAATGGGGTAGATTATTTCGGCCTGCTGCGTTGGGACTATTCTTTAAAGCCTTCCTTTATAGCTTATCAAGAAATAACCCAGAATTGGAAGAAAGTAAAATAAAAGCGAACCACGTTTTACTGGTTCGCTTCTCCTTAGTTAATCATCGCATGTCCTTTGCGAGAACCTTAGAATAGCATTCGCAAAGGATAAATTCAGCCATATAATTTACGTCGCTATCACTAAAGTTAACACTCCGTAAATTATGGCTTCATTTATGCGGAGGGAGTCCCTCCCTTTAGTTTGGTGCGGAGGGAGTCCCTCCCTTTAGTTTGGTGCGGAGGGAGGGAGTTGAACCCTCATGTCTTGCGACACTGGCTTCTGAGACCAGCGCGTCTGCCATTCCGCCACCTCCGCAAAAACAGATTAAGTATAACCTAGCCCTTCGGTTCTGTCAAACATAAAAGAATTGCGGCCAATCATTTTTGCTGCTATAATAAATCCTCTAAATCGAGGGAGAACTTATGTTTCTTGAGTCTTTTCGGATTACCGGCCTTGCCGTACTGCAGATATTTATTCTGGGCGCAATAGGCTATTTTCTGGTTAAGAAAAATACCCTTGGAGAGGCTGGCCTGGATGCCCTTAGCCGCCTGACCATCGAGATAACGCTGCCGGCAATGATCTTCTGCCAACTGATCAAGGATTTCAGCTTTAAGCTATATCCTAACTGGTGGGTATTTCCGCTCTTGAGTGTCGGCATAACCCTGCTAGGCCTGGGCGTAGGCAGTATCTTTAGCTGGTTTATATCTACAGGAGAACAAAGGCAGCAGTTTTTGAGCCTGGTTACTTTTCAAAATTCAGGATATCTGCCGCTGGCCTTGGTAGCTGCACTGCTTCCCCAAGAGCAGTTGAGCCAGATATTTATCTATTTATTCCTGTTTCTTTTAGGTTTTAATGTTGTGATTTTTTCTTTCGGAATATATCTTTTGTCTTTCTCCAAGACTAATAAGTTTGCCCTGGGGAGCTTATTTAGCCCGCCAGTTATAGCTACTTTAATCACTCTGGCAGCGATTTTTTTCGGCTTAAACAGATTCCTGCCTGAATTTATCTTTCGGCCATTAAAAATGATAGGCGACTGTACCTTGCCTTTAGCAATCTTTGTGGTAGGGGGAAATCTCGCCCAGATAAGGCTAGAAAGAATTAACAAGAAAGCAATCTTATTGATGTCTTTGGCCAAACTGGTAATATTGCCGGCGATAGGGCTTTTTTTAATTTTAAGGCTTAGGCTTCCTCAGATGATAGGGTTATTGATACTTATTGAATTGGCTGTGCCTTCGGCGACCTTCCTCTCGGTTTTTATACGCCAGTATAAAAAAGACGACCTGCTTATCAGCCAGGGCCTCTTCTTCGGTCATATACTCAGCATTATCACCATACCCGTTTTCTTAAGTTTATACTTTACCTTGGTTATGTTACGATGAGCAAGGTCATTGTCAATAACCGTAAAGCCCAGCGTGATTTTTTTGTTTTGGAGAGCATTGAATGCGGGATAGAGCTTAAGGGAGGGGAGGTCAAATCATTGCGGGCAGGCAGGTTAACCCTTGATGATAGTTTTGCCCGTATTGATAAAAATGAAGTTATACTGTATAATGCGCACATCAGCCCTTACGAGCAAGCAAGCTATTTAAATGTTGAGCCAAAGAGGCCGCGCAGGCTACTTTTACACAGCAGCCAGATAAGTAAATTAGCCGATAAGATAGCGCAGCGCAGTTTCACGCTAGTTCCCTTAAAAGCATATTTTAATGACCGTGGTTTTGCCAAGATAGAACTCGCTCTTTGCAAAGGTAAGAAACTCTATGACCGCAGGGAAGATATGAAGCGCAAGGAGTCTGACCTGGAGATGCGCAGGATTTTAAAAGGGAAGAAGAAGTAACGTTAGGTCCCGGGTTGCCTTCGGCAACCCAGGACCCGTTTTCCATCAATAAGAAATCAGAAAACGGGGGTGAAAAGGGCTCGACTTAGGTAAGCCGGGTAAAAGTAGCATGCCGCGGACGCAGGGTGGGCCGCGTTAACAATCCTTGCAAAAATAAACGCAAACGATAACAATCGTTTATTAGCAGAAGCTAATAGGATCGTTGCACCGATTTTTGCAACCCCTATTATGCCTGCTATGGCGCTAGCCCTTCCTCACTAAAAAGGAAGGCCTCAACTCAATCTGCCTAAGGGTTGTGTTTGAGCGGTTAATTTAGGCTGGCCTGGGTTTTGGCCTTTTAGGCCCGGGCGAGACACTTAAAGGCTGCGGCTTAGCTGATCCAGTTTGCCGGAGCGGCTAAGCTTAAGCGTAAAGGGCAGACTAAGCATGTAGCGACTCTTATTCGATTACTTACGGACGGCGGTTCGATTCCGCCCACCTCCACCAACAATTCCATTAATGGAATTGTTGGTGGATGCCAAAATAATGTATTTTGGCATCTCCACGGCTTCACAATGTAAGTATTGGTGGAAGCAAAATTATGAACCATAAAACACAAAAAACTATAACCCTATTTTTTTTAGCAGTTCTTTTTATCGCAGGCTGTGCTACTGTTCCTACGAGAGAGGGCATGCCTACATACAGCCTAAATAATACGACATACCTGTCTTTGGTCAGCTTATGCGATTTACGCAATATTGATTTTAAATATGACACCTTTACCAGGAGGGCGGATTTAAATAAGGATGGGCATCTCATCAGCCTTATGGTAGGAGATAATCTGGTATTGGTAGACGGTAACCCGCTTTATTTAAATGATTGCGTAGATATCTATCAAGGCGTATTAGTGGTCCCCTATAAATTTAAAGAGCAAGTACTGGATGTCTTGTTTAAGGAAAGGCCCCTCACCCAACGCCCTTCTCCGGCTGCGGCTAAGATTAGA
>VGKF01000071.1 GCA_016867175.1 Candidatus Omnitrophota bacterium
ATTTTACGAGGCATTTAACCCGGACAAAAAGAACGATCTCTCCAGGTACTATTCTTTTATTCTCTCTGTGCTTATCTTTGCGTTGGTTTTATTTGTCTCCTGGGAGTTTTTCCGCCACATCCTCTTAGGCAGGATTGAAAAAGGAGGGCTCCTGTTTGATGAGAGCGGAGAAACTAAGCTTAAGGAGGACGCGCAGGAGAAAGAATTTTATGAATTGCAAGATGATTTACAAGCAAAAATAAGCAGTTATATTCCAGATTTAGAATATAAGGAGGACAGGCACCAAGTGCTTTATATGGTCAGTAGCCTGATAAAGGATTCCCCTGATGTTATGGAACTTAGAAAAGCGGAGAAAGGGCTTATTGATAAATTTAAAAGGCCAGGTCATGGCCTTGAGCCTGCTGAGAGCGAGAGTATGACGATTTTGTTGGATAATTATGTGAACAAAAAAATAGAACTTAATTCCCGCAAAGCCAGAAGTAATATTGTGAGCGATCTTAAAAGCAATCCCTTTAAAATAGAGGAGAGGATGGCTATATCTGAGCGCGTTAACAGGATGCAGGAGAGTAGCTCTTCCCTGGAGTTAAGAGACAATGAAAGAGAGACAAGCAAGGCAATAGAGAGTTCTTTTGTAAAACCCAAGGTCAAGAAGGAGATGGAAGGGCTAGTGCAAAAAATAAAAGAGCTAAAGGCTCTCGGGCTTTACCGACAGCAGATGGATGATTTTAATAAAAAGGTTAGCTCTCTTGAGGGGAGGGCGGGTGAAGAATTTAAAAAATTATCCTCAGCCATTGAAAATGCGCAAAGCCTGTCAGATCTCAGAGAAGTCGAAAATAATTTAGAGAATGCAAAGGAGGCCTATGCCGGAGAGCATAAGGATCTCATAAAGCAGGGGGAGGATATTACAAGATTAAAGTCAGAGCTGTTATTGTCAGGAGAGTCCCGCAATGCAAAGGCTAAGCTGGATAATTCTAGCTTATCCAAAACAGAGGCCCAAGAACTTAAAGAAAAAATAGATGAACTTAAGGCTAGCCAGGGTCCCGAGGATTTTTCCGAGAGCGCTTTAAAGTTAGAAGAGAAGGCTATTGAGAGCGGGGCAGATATTTTAAATGAAATAGGCGGATTAATGGGTATGAAGATGCATAATTTTATCAGGGAGGGCAAAGAAAAGATTAAGGAGTTGCTTAAGCAGGGGGTTATTCCTGATGCAGGGGATGAAGTTATAAAAAACATAGAGAAGATAGAATCGCGCAAAGAAAACGAAAGGTTAGATTCAGACCTAGAAGGGCTCAAAGGGCTTTTAGATAAATATTATAAACAGGGTTTTATTTCGGAGGATACGAAAGATAAGCTGGCCGCAGAGATAGAAGGCCTAGGGAAGCTGTTTTCTCTTAAGTTAAAAATTGAGCAGCAGACGAAAGATAAGGAGGCTCCGGCACTTAAGAGACGCGGGAATTACCAACAGGGGCTTAAGGACTTAATAGATAATTCATCCTTAAAAGAAAACCAGAAAGAGGATCTTAAGCAGCTGGCAGATAGCCTATTTAATGCACAGAATATTTCACAGATAGAAAATATAAAAGACGGCATGAGCAGGGAGCTTAATAACTACCTTAAGAAAGGAGCCAATAAAGAAGAAGTTAAGTCGATTAGGGAGTCTTTTGAGGGTGCGGCTGAAGCTCAGCGCATGCTTCTTATTGATAAGGCATTCTCACAGATGCGGGAAAAGGCAAATAACCTAGAAAATACTGACCCGCAGGCAGCCCAGAAGCTAAAAGAGCAGATAGAAAAAATAAGAGATACCTCTACTAGCGAAGAATTCCAAAAGGAGCTGGACGCGCTTAAGGCCTATCTTAGCTTAGAGAGCCAGAAGAAAGGCTCAGGGAGCGAGTCTAAGGAAGCCAAGGATGAGCTTATAAAAGAGATAGAGCTGGTAAATAAAGCCATGCAATCCGCTATTAATGAAGGCCAGCAAATGTTAAAGCAGAAGAGCAAGGCCGATCTACAGAAAGAAATAGAGCAGATGATAAACGAGTCTTCTTTTAAACCAGATAAAAAAGAAAACCTAAAGAAGATTTCGGAAGATCTATCCAAGGCTGATTCTTTAACAAAGCTAAAGGACGCACAGGATAAGTTAGCCAGGCAGACGGAGGCCTTATTAAAAGAGGGGGCAAATAAAGAAGAGCTGGATAAACTTAATGCAAAATTCCAGGCCCTGGCTAAAATGCAGAAGGCCTCTATTGTGGATAAGGAATTATCCTCGCTTAAAGAGAAGATAGAGAAATTAGACAAGATCAGCCCGCAGGCAGCCCAGAAGCTAAAAGAGCAACTAAAGAATATACAGAGTAGCTCTAGTGAACAGGAATTAAAGAAGGTGATGGATAAAATAGAGGAGGCTGGGCTTAATATGCAGGCGGAGCAGGAAAAACTTAAACAGCTTGAGCAGGATAATAAAAGCCCCTGGCAAATTTATATCCTGCCGTCGCAGCTGGTCTTGGGCGCGGGCAGCACAGCTAAGCTAAAAGCCATAGCTGTTTATAATAAGAGCTTTACTAAGGAATTAATTTCTGAATTGGAATGGTCTTCCTCTAATCCTCAAGCAGTAGAGGTAGACCAGAAAGGGACTATCAGCGCATTTTCAGAAGGCAGATCAAAGATAACGGCTGTTTATAAAGGCAGGGCAAGTTCTCCTGTCCAGGTCATAGTAGTAGGAAAGACGGATCCAGAAACAGAAGGCGCCGTAAAAAAAGAACTCACGCTAAACTGATAATGAAAATAAGATATTTAATAACTTATCTATTTATTATTTGCTCATTATGCCTAAATACTGTTGTTTTCGGGTATCAAGAGATAGATTCCACTGCCGGAAAAGTCATACTCGGCCTGGATAAAGAAAAGACTTTAAAGAAATTCGGCATACCGGAATCAGCCGGAGAGCGCATCTGGCGTTATGGAGGTAATCAGCCGTTTTTTGTCTACTTTAGCGGTAACCCGCTTATAGCAATATATCTCTATCCCCAGGTTGCAGAGGTTAATTTAGGCGCCCCCCTGGAATTAAAGGCATACGGTTATTTTTCTGATTCTAAGATAAAGGATATTACCAGCCAGGTTGAGATTTTGGTTGATAAGCCGCTATACTTTAATTTTACTAAGGCAGGGATAGCTACCCCTTTGAGGGCAGGCAGGTATCAAATACTGGTTAGGTACGATAAGGTTTTCAGCAATCCCTGCCAAATTATAGTAAAAGAGCCTTCTGATAAAGAAGAGCCTGACGACCGGAAAGAGATTTGTCTGGGCATCAATCTCATCCCTTATAGCCCTGTTGTTAACCCTAATACCAGGTTGGTGTTTAAGGCTTGGGGGACATTCCTTAATAAAGAAGAATCCATTTATTACCTGAAGGATATAAGCAAAGAGGCGGAATGGTTTGTCAAAAAAGATACCGGCACCTCCGAGATAAATGATAATATGCTGCAATTAGGCTCGCGTACAGGCCGGCTTAGCGTATTTTGTAGATATGAGGGAGTGGAGAGCTTCCCGCAGGAGGTAAGGATAGTTAATACGCCTATAACGGATAAGCAAGTTTTAAAACATATCACGCTCTTGCCGGAATTTGTTTTTTTGTCTGTGGAAAAATCACAGCCGTTTAGGGTATTCGGCACTCACACTAATAATGACGCAAGGGAGTTGGGCTATAGGGTAAAATGGAGGCCCAGCAATAAAGATATGCTTGCGAAATCCGGTCAGAGGGGAGAATTTATCGCGCTGATAGAAGGTATCTGCGATCTGACTGCCGAGTTAGATGGTGTAGAGAGCGCACCGGCTAAGATAGTAGTCAATCCGAAATCATCTGCCTCGTCTCAGGCCGCGGTAATGAAACAGGCAAAGAAGAAAGAAGAAGACGTAAAGAAAGAGAGCCCTAAGACCCCGGAAGAGGTACTTAAGGATATTAAGGAGGATGCCGAGAATCTCAGTAAAGACTTGCTTAAAGAAGGCAGAAAGCTTAAAGCCATAAGGATAGAGCCTGAGTCTTTTAAGATACCCTTAGGGGGGACTGCCTTGGCCTCTGCCTGGGGCGTGTATAGCGATAAGTCAGAGGAGGATTTGACTGCTACCGGCGAATGGGAGGTTTCCGATAAAAAAATTATTGGAGTAGCTAAGGGCAGGATTAGCGCTTACCTGCCAGGAGAGGCCAGTCTTTATCTAAAATTCAAAGGAGTGACCAGCCCTCTTGCCAAAGTAACCGTAGAGGGCCCTAAGCTTATCTCTATTATAGCTACTCCAGCTAATTCAAAGATATCCATTAGGCAGAAAGTAAAGCTTAAGGCAGAGGGATACTTCTCGGATAATTCACGCAAGGATATCACTGCCTTAGTCAGCTGGGGAATTACTCATACGCGCATACTCAAGATAGATGGTAAATCAGTAGCGCATCCATTAAGGCTGGGCAAAACTCAGGTTTACGCGCAGTATTTACAGATAAAGAGCCTGCCTGTTAATATCAGCGTTATCTTTACCTGGGATTCGCTTTTTGATATGTTTCTGAATTTTCTTTGGCTGTTATTATTTGGCGCAATTATAATGTTCGTCGCGCTCTATATTATAACCAAGAACAAACAGAATAAATTAAAGACATTGCTGGAAAAAGATCCCCGGAGATTTGCAATCAAGCTATATGAAAACGCCAAGGAGGTTTTGGATATCTTTGATTTCCGCCAAAAGGAAATACTACCTCCGCTCGCCTATGCCTCTTTGGTTGACCTGAGGTACTCCTTAAGGTTTTATTATTATAGTGTATTAGGCTTAAATAAGAAAACCACCCCAGAGGAAGTAAAGAAACAATACCGCGAGTTAGCCTTGCGCTATCATCCGGATAAGGTTACTCCGGGCAATGAGGAGAAGGCAGCCGAAAGGTTTAAAGAGATAAATGAGGCTTATCTGGCATTAGCTAATCCAAAAAGTAACAGGGTCTTCTTTAGTTTTACGGAAAAGTTTGAGGAGGCAAAATACAGCAGGCATGCCTTTGAGCGCGGAGAGGCCCTAAGCATGCTTTCGGAATATAATTATTTTATTAGAATATTACTTAGCCATTACGACAAACCGGATATGTTCTTTAAATATTGCCTGTCGCTGTGCAGGATTAATCCGCTTTATATCTAATTTAAAATATCTTGCAAAGTAATTATCTTTGTGATATTTTACAAAGAAATCGTCCAGAGGAGTTTTAGTATAAAATGGCATTATTGCATTTAACGGATAGTAATTTCAAAAAAGAAGTCTTAGAGTCTAGCCTTCCGGTTTTGGTAGATTACTGGGCCAGTTGGTGCGGCCCATGTAGGTTGATTGCCCCGGCTATCGAAGAG
>VGKF01000072.1 GCA_016867175.1 Candidatus Omnitrophota bacterium
ATCTGTACGTCAAAGTGCCTAAGGCCTATAGTGCGGCGGGAGGCCTCGCGTACAACCGCAAAGGCCTGCGCTAATACTTCTTCAAAGATTTTATTACGGGTAAGTTTTATACTCTCCTTTATGCGGTCTTTTTCTTCTGGCATAGCTACCGCTAAAAGAGACTGCCGTAATTCTTCTAAGCGCTCTTGGTATTCCTTTGACCTATTGGATAAATGTTCTCTAAACTCCTGCGTTTTAGCTTTCAACTCAAGATCGCTTAAGCTGTTTATCCCGGGCTCTAAGGAATTCACCTCATTTACGGTCCTGGCCAGCTCCACCATCTTATTTAATGACGGACTTGGCATATCCGGATGCAAGACCATATTTAACTGCGGGAATCTATGCCTGATTTTGTTCTGTTTGCTGTTTAAGATTATTTTCTTGATTAAACCTAACATTTGATATCGCCTATCTTAATCCTTACGCATACTAGACTTAAGGTACGCCTCGATAAATTCGTCAAGCCCGCCGTCCATCACCCTGGCAACGTCCCCGGTTTCAAAATTAGTGCGGTGGTCTTTTACTAGCGTGTAAGGCTGCATCACGTAAGAACGTATCTGACTGCCCCATTCAATCTTTTTCTTCTCTGATGAATGCCTTGAGCGCTCTTTTTCTTTTTTTTCTCTCTCCAGCTCGTAAATACGCGCTTTTAATATCTTAAGCGCAGTCTGCTTATTCTGGTGTTGCGAGCGCTCATTCTGGCACTGCGCCACAATGCCTGTAGGCAGATGCGTAATACGCACTGCCGAATCAGTGGTGTTGACGCTCTGGCCTCCTGCCCCTTTAGAGCGGTAGACATCGATACGCAGGTCTTTCTCCTCTAACTTTATATCCGCGTCCTCTTCAATCTCCGGAATAACATCTACCGAGGCAAAAGAGGTATGCCTGCGCTTATTGGCGTCAAAAGGAGAGATACGCACGAGGCGATGCACCCCTTGCTCAGCCTTAAGGTAACCATAGGCAAAATCACCCTCTACTAGCGCCGTAATATTCTTTATCCCTGCCTCTTCCCCGGGGAGCATATCAATAGTTTTGACTGTATATCCCTTTTTCTCTGCGAAGCGGCTGTACATCCTAAAAAGCATGCCTACCCAATCGCAGGATTCAGTACCTCCTGCGCCTGCGTTTATGCTGATAATAGCGCTATTAGGGTCAAGCTCTCCTCCCAGCAGGGTCTTAAACTCTAATTTCTCTAACTCCTTGCTTAAGAGAATTAAGTCCCGGCTGATATCAGCGATTAGCTCTTGATCCCTGGCCTTTACAATCTCTGCTAGCTCTTTTAATTCTTTATATTTAAGGAGGGAGGCCTGCCAGGGCTCAACCGCAGTCTTTAGCAGCTTAAGCTGCTTTACTATCCTGGTTGAACTTCCTTCGTTATCCCAGAAACCGGGCTGGGCCATTTGAGCAGAAAGCTCTTCGATCTGTTTATTTTTAGCATCGAGGTCAAAGATACCTCCTGAGCTGCTGGAGACTGCTCTCTATGACTGCAAGTTTTAATCTTATATCCTCTAACATAAATTATCCTGATCTAGCTATACCTGCTTAATGCCTTTTAAGGATAAAATAAATTCATCCTTGCTATCGGAAATATTGGCAGCGTCTTCCGCGCTGATCTTTCCTTCGCGGACTAACTTTACCAACGATTGATTAAACGACTGCATGCCAAAGAGCGAACCGTCTTCTATGAATGAGGTTATCTCCCAGATTTTTCCCTCGCGTATTAGCCGGCCGATAGTAGGGGTAAGCAACATCGACTCATAAGCCGGCACCCTGCCTGGTTTATCCTTATAAGGGATGAGCCTAAGCGATATAACTCCCTTGAGTAAGCTCGATAGCTGCGCCCTGACTTCCTGATGTTGATGCGGCGGGAAAAAATTGACTAAACGCTCTATACTCTTTGAGGCATTAACGGTATGCAGCGTGCTTAAAACCAAGACCCCGGTCTCTGCGGCAGTAAGGGCTGCTGAGACTGTTTCATAGTCGCGGATATTGCCGATAAAAATTACATCCGGGCTCTGCAGAGTAACTCCTTTGAGCGCTGAGGCATAAGAAGAGACATCCATCCCTAATTCTCTCTGGTTAATGATAGACTTATCGTCTTTAAAGGTAAATTCAATCGGCTCCTCTATAGTCAGGATATGCTTATTACAATTATGATTGATATAATTGACCATGCTGGCGATAGTGGTAGATTTTCCGCTGCCCATGGTGCCGGTCAAAAGCACCAGGCCCCTGGTCTCCATAGCAAGTTTCTGGAGGATATCCGCGGGTAAGCCTAATTCCTCAAAACTCTGCACCTGGGGACGGATATTTCTGACGATCAAGGCCGGCCAGTTACGCTGCATAAAGATGCTGATACGAAAACGGTGATTGATCTCCGGAAGAAATATGCCGAAATCTACGTCCAGGCTCTTTTCAAAGAAACCCCTTAATTCATTAGAGGTCAGCTCTTTTACCGCATCATTTACCTCATCCAGGGTAACGATCTCATCGCTTACCGGGACAACCTGCCCGTCAATACGCATGCGCACATTGCAGCCTGCGCGGTAGAACATATCCGAGGCGTTCTTATCAACCATCAGCTTAAAATATTTCCTTATGTTCATCTATAGCCTCCTTAATTATAAATCGTGGTTATGTCTAATCCCTTGCAGGAGATTGGAAATAGCACCCGCAAGGGATAAATTCCGGCAACAACTTATGTTCGCTGTCGCTCCATAAGTTGTGCTATGTCTAATCCCTTACAGGAGATTGGAAATAGCACCCGCAAGGGATAAATTCCGGCAACAACTTATGTTCGCTGTCGCTCCATAAGTTGTGCCGTCATTTATTATATCACAACTTTAGAAATTATCTTCTCTAAATCTAAAATTGCTTTTTTCTTTTTACTGCCAAAAACGTAACCGCCAAGGCTGCCGTTACTAGCTACCACCCGATGACAGGGGATAAATAACGGATAGGGGTTGCGTTTTAAAATCTGTCCTACTGCGCGGGCTGCTCGGGGCCTACCTGCTTTTTTAGCTACCCACTGGTAAGTGCGCACTTCACCCAGAGGTATGCCTAAAACTACTCTATAGACTTTAGCGGCAAAAGGGGTAATCTTCACCTTAAGAATTTCTTTTTCCTTAATAATCTGTGGTAGCTGATGGCAAAGCGGTGCGCCTCATCCCTTACCCTGCGGATCAGGTTTAATGCCGGAGTATCTGCCCCTAACTTCAGCGGATAATCCCTATCTTTGGTGTAGATATTCTCCTTATCCTTGGCAATACTGATTAAAGGAATATTTAGCTTTAATTTCTCAAGCTCCTTTAATGCCACCAAAAGATGCTGCCTGCCTCCGTCAATTAAAATTAAATCCGGAGGCTTAAGCCGCTCTTGGCTTAGCCTGAAATAACGCCTGGAGACGACCTCGGCAATCATCTTATAATCATCAATACCGCTTACGCTCTTAATGCGGAACCTGCGGTAGCTACCCTTCTCTGGCCTGCCTTTATAGAAACTTACCATTGAACCAGAAGCAGATTTGCCTTGTATGTTAGAAACATCAAAGGCCTCGATCCTATAGGGCAGATTAGGCAATCCTGCCAGCGATTTTAAATCCTCAAGCTCGTTTAATGATACGGCCCCTCCTGAGCTGTTGCCTATTGCTCCTAAGGCATTGATCTGGTCGCGGATTTTGGCTGCCTCTTCAAACCTGGATTCAGCTGCAGCCTCTTTCATCCTGCGGCTTAAGATATCCAGAAGCTCTTCGTATTTATAATCCAGGAACATGCGTATCTGGTAAATAATCTCCTTGTAATGCTGTGTATCAATCTTTGCGTTACAGGGGGCAGGACAAAGTTTAAGCCGGTAATAAAGACAGGGCTCTTTGGGCATGGTCTTACAGGAACGGAAGGCAAAGATCCTGCGCATCAGTTTAAATGCCTGGCGCAGCAAATCTACATTAGTATAGGGTCCAAAATAGGTAGCTTGGTCATCCGGGTCTATCTTTTTTCTCCTGCAGATAGAAACAAGGGGGAATTCTTCGTTAGAGATTTTAATCCAGGGGAAGGATTTGTCATCTTTTAAGCTGATATTATACTGCGGCTGATAACGCTTGATTAAAAAGGACTCTAGAATCTGGGCCTGCGCCTCTGTAGGAGTAAGGCGATGCTCCATATCCGCAACCTTACCTACCATCGCCTGGGTCTTAGAATTCAGCTGGCGGGAGAAATACGTCTGTACGCGCTTCTTTAAATCCTTGGCCTTACCGATATAGATAATCGCGGCCTGGCTATCCTTAAATATATATACGCCCGGAGATTCAGGAAGATTCTCAATCTTATCTTTTAACATATCTTTAGTTAGGGACGGTTCTGAAGTTGAACTAAAACTGTCCCCCTCCTCTTTTTAAAGAGGGGACAGTTTAGCTTTAGTTTGAGAACCGTCCCTGCTTACGATTTCTTAGCCAGTTCCAAAGTTCCTGCATCTCCCGCACCCGAAAGATAAAACAGAAGGCTGCGTAAGAGACGGCCCCGAGGACAAGCAGGAGGCCTAACTGTAAGAGCCTGGCAAAGGTGCGGTCTCCGATAATAATATTCTGCGAAGCCGCTCCAAAACAGATAGCCCCCATAGCAATGCTTGCTACCAGGATACGCACGAAAGAAACTAAAATCTCCTTGCTGTTGAAGGCGTGCAGTTTTTTCTGTAAGATACTGAATAAAATAAAGGTAGTGATGATGCCGGAGATGGAAGTAGCCAAAGCCAGTCCGCTCAATTTCATAGGAAACATCAAGGTTAGGTTAAGGAGTATATTCATAATCAAGGAGATAGCGGATACCTTTGCCGGGGTGAGCGTATCTTTAAGGGCAAAAAAACAGGACTGCAGGATTTTAGTAGTGCCGTAAGCGGTCAGGCCTATGCTGTAGAAAAGCAGGGCATTGGCAGTCATCTGCGCAGAATAATTATCAAAGCGGCCTCCGCCGAATAGACCTAAGATAATCGGCCGGGATAAAACTATAAAACCTACTGAAGCAGGAAGCATCACAAAAAACACCGCCCTAAGGCCAAAGGAGAGCGTGCGTTTTAAATTATCATGGACATTCTCTAGCGCCTGGACAGATAATTCCGGAAGTATTGCTTGGCTTAGAGCATTGCTGAATATGCCTAAAGGAAACTGTATCAGGCGGTAGGCAAAATAAAGCACTGCTACCCCTCCCTCTCCAACGATTGTAGCTAGTGAGCCGAAAATAGAATCCACGAAATTATTTAACTGATAGATGGATGAGCTAAACAGCCGCGGCACCATCAATAATCCGATAGTCTTAGCTTCTGGGTG
>VGKF01000073.1 GCA_016867175.1 Candidatus Omnitrophota bacterium
TATGACATCCTTGGCAGTGCTGCGCTTATTATAATCCGCTATAACCCAGGCAATAAGCGGAGCGATAATTGCCAAAGTGGTAAGGAAATTTGCAGACAAGGCTAGACCAGCAAATATAAAAATAGTAAACAAGGTCAAATTCTCTATTACTTTCTTGGGTCCGGAGATACTCACGCCTCTTGCCTTATTGACTAAGCCCCAGATAACTAAAGCAACCATAGTTACAATAGGTATAAGCATAAAAACGCTTAAGGCAAATACTCCGGGAAAGATAATATGTAGCGCTATTACAATCGCGCTAACCGAGAGACCGACTAGAGGACCACCAAACCCTACTGTCCAATCCTGGCTTTCGCTCCTTGTCTCACGACTATTAAATAAGTGCGGAGTAATAATGTAGGAGAAAACGAGCATGAAATAAAGAAACGCTGAAACAAACCAGACTGCCGGGTGATAAGGGGCTACGAAGAAAAGGAGCGGCAATAACCCGGATGCGATCATGGCACCCAATCTGTTTGTGGCGTAGACATTTTCCTTGGTCAAGCGCGTGGCAGGAGTGACTCTTTCGGTATTCGGGAAGGCGTCTTTTCTTCCTAAGGCATCATTCAACATGGCATTAGCGTAGTGCGGATGCGCTAAGGTAGCGCCCCATCCAAGGCCTGGGCTGAAGAACTGGGCATAGATGAATTTAAAAAATCCCCAAGGAGCGCCATATTGGCTGTTTAAAAGAAGGATGGTATTGATAGTGATAGAAAGCGCAAGACATATACCTAAAATAACAAAGGCAATGGCAAAGGGGAAGGAATGGGCAGGATCAAAATAACCTACTACTGCAAAGAGAATAAAGGAGATGGCGGTAACAAGCACTAAGGGCTTTAAGCTCCAAAAGGCAGCAACATTAAAGTCATGGTTCCACTTAACATTCTTTGGGGTATAGGGACTTAGGTTAAAGATAATACCTAAGGCGTCTTCCATCATCTCGTAACTATCGCCGCAGTATTTGATCTCAGGAGCTAAATCTGCCTTGTAGGTATTAGTCTTTGCCCAACCGATAAGCATAGAGTGGTTATAAATCATATGCGCACCTAAGCCAAGCGCATATAAGGCCAAAGTAAGGTCTTCGGCGTTCCTTGATAAAGGAGAAAGACCATATACCTGCTCATACTCTTCTTTATGCATATATTTACCATACTCGCCTATCTCTCCAGTCTGGCTCATAAAGAGCTGCGTCATCATCCCCCAAGATGATTCTACTAGATTCTTGACCGCGGCAAAGCTGCTGAGATAGGAATCAGAGACATAAAGCGGATACTGCATACCCATAACATTAGGACGAGACATCTCATCAAGGTTGTTGACTAGCCAGAGCACCTCTTCCGGACGAGGATCCATAGCAGCATCCAATCTCATAGAAAGCTCACTACGATATTTACAAAAGAGAGCAATAACGCAGGCCTTAGCGCTGACTACAAACTCAGGCATACCGGCTAAGCCTTGAAGATTCTGGGTACCGAATCCAGCAGTACCTAAGCGCGATAAATAGAATCTATTCTCTGGAGAGTTATCAATGTAATCTTTTGCTATGACTCCGCCTTCTCCAAAGGTCTTATAAACGGTGTAGACATTGAATTTTTCGCTAACTAGGCGGTCATAGTAAAGGTCAAACTTGAGGAATTCTTTCTTATCCTCTGCCAAAGAGCTCTCCCAGATCTCCTGGCGCTCTTCAGGAGTAAGAATAATCATTGGCAGCCAGCCCCTTCTTTCAATAACCAGATTTAATTGAGTGATTCTATCCGCAGCTATGCCGGCTTTTTCGAGCACCTTAAGTACTTCATAAGCTAATGCTTCTTTTGTATTAGCAAACCGCTTCTTTAAGTCTTGATAGCGCTCGTTATAAAAATCCCACTCTGCAACATTCCTGAAGGTAGTATACATAGCAAGGTAGCCCTCAAGCGTCCTTAAGACTACCGGCATTCTCATATTCGCCCAGTAAACAATTTCTCTAATCACACGCTCTTTTGCAGAAATATTACTCATTACTTTTTCTGCCTCCTCCGGACTTTCAAAGCGCGCCTTGAGTAATTCATCCCTCTCGGAAACACTTACTAAACCTTTCTTGTATAACACCCATACAAAGTTCATCCACTCCTTAGGATATGCCTCTACTACTAAATGATATAGTTCAGTAGGATAAGATCCTTTGGAGTGATCAAATTTTCCTTCACTATCAGTAACGGTATAATTAATAAGACCCTTGCGCGCCCCTTCCCCTTCCTTTGCTTGCGATTGTGCATTCGACCAGATACCGCCTTTTTCATCACGCTTACCATGCTCCCACACATAAGCAAAATCTTCACCGAATGCAGAATTATAACCAGTTGATAACGGTCTGGCAGTCCACTGATATGCCATATCAGGGGTATCTTTACGATAGAAAGTATTCATAATCCTCTTAACCCTCTCTAAGCCTTTAGGGGTACTTAACGACACCGGCCTGTAATTACTCAGGGCATCATATTCAGCCTGTGAAATACTGCCGTCAAGCAATAAGCAGCTTAGCTGATAAGCATAAAGGGCTTTTGCGCGTGCGCGTAGTTCATCTTCACTAAGTAAGCCCCTTACCTGATAATTATCTAGTTGTATAGTATTGTATAGGGTTACCTTTCTGGTGAGCCGAGCTGAAATAAAGGCTAAGGTTACGGTAAGGATAGCCAACCCTACCAACAGAACTATAACTGCTGGAGCTATTACTGCTGTGCCGAATATAGCACCATAAATAAGCGGGAAATTAATAAGAGTTCCTAAGAAGAGTGCTATTGAAGAAAACGCGGCAAATACTCCAGTTACTCCGGCAGCAGTACGTAAAGCAGTATGTCTGTTTTTTGAGCTCTCCATTATTTCTTTAAGGGCTGCTAAGGAATTGTTAATATCAACAGGAGTCTTAATATCGAACATATGTTTTTCATTGATTACTTTGCTGTTTACAAAGGACTGACTGAAATACACAGCACCTCTGATCATAAAGATACAGAAAAGCAACAAGAGGAAATGCATCGGTAGATTGATCAGGATAAAGACTAGGATATTGCCCAGGCCAGCTAATACAGGGATGCCAGCAGCATTAGCTACCATAGGCACCGCAAATATCCAGGTTAAGACAGGGACAAGGGTATTCATGAATCCGGGGTAGGAGAAAGCAATTTTTGAATTCTTAGCAATAACTTCCTGCCAGATGAATACAGCGAAAAGTGCAACTGCAGCTGCAAACCAAAGGGGTAAACCGATAACCCCATTGAAGAGAAAAGATATGCCAAGTACTACAGATAAAGCTACCAGCTCTTTCCAGCCAGGCACGATACGCGCCCATTTTCTCCAGTGGCCGATACTACGAGTTATCTTTGCCTGCTCTTCTTCGGAGAGCCGATTCCATGCCTCCTCAGAGAGACCACCAAATCTATCTTCACCGGTCTCAGCTACCCGCTGCAATATTTCAAGTTCAGTATCATAAAGCCCTCTTGCGCCTTTAGTGCTCTTGTTAAGCATTTCTCTGAAATTGCCTTTTCTGTCAACACTCATCTGCCAGGCTTTAAGTCCTCCTAATACGCCCAAGACCACTAATGCCGGACCGGCAGTCATCCAGGAGACTAACCCGAAGATACCTAGGGTTAAGAAAATTCCAAAACCAGCAGCCAGAATGATAGGATCAAAATATTTAATAGCAATGAGCATGCGCTTAGGTGACATCAGGCGTGCAGGGGCAGTAAAACGGGTGAAATCAGCTTCTTTTTCGCTGGCAAAAACTGCCGGCATAAGCACCATATCAATAATACCCTGCATAATATGTACATGCAGGCTCTCTGCGTTATATAGTTTTAATTTTGTATCAGCAGCGCAGGTACGGGTACATTCAAATAGCTCGCGGAGTAATGGATAGCCAGGAAACGCATTATTATTTAAGCCCTTGATCTTTTTAATCAATGCATCTATCTGAGCATTTACCTGGTCTATGCGGCTATGCATTTTCTGTCTGTTAGCTAATTCCGTTGCGTCAAGTGTAGGATCAAGAGGATTCTTTGCTTTTGTAGCGTTATTTTCAGTAATAATAGCCCTGAGTATTTCACCATCACTGGTTACCTCTTTCAGGATTCTTCCGGTTAAACCAAAGGCAGCCAGGGGCTCATCATAGTCGCGCGTTTGCATTAATCTTGCTAACCCTACTTCCTCAAAATAGGAACGCCAAATCCAGTTCTTCTGTCCCTTGCGTACTTTTTCAAATATTTTCATATATTGGTCGCCTAAGATATAAAGAATAACTGAAGAGCGATTGATCATTTCAGGGATAATCTTTTCAAATTCTCCGTTATGATCAAGCTGTTCTGTTACTTTCAGCAGGTGCCTGGTCCAGACGATCTGATCCTGTAAATCACCAATGAAGAATTGGAAGAGTTCTCTTAAAAATTCCTCTTCCAGCGGGATCTCAAACCAACCCATATACGGTTGTACGCCGGGGTAGGCTAACTGGAAATCTGCGATATTACTCTCTAATTCGGCTTTTCTGGCTTCTAGTTTAGTCCTTTCTCTATTACTGAGGCTACGGTACTCAAGGCTGTATTCTATATTCTCTAACTCCTGCTGCATATTTCCATATTGTGCCTCTTTTTCTGTTGCCTGTATACGGACCCGTTCAACCTTCATCCAGAGTCCATCACCCCAGGGAGAATCATTCAAGTCTCTTGACTCATGGTAACCCCAAATCCTGGCTGTAACCGGCTTCCCGTTAGCTATACGGGCAACTAATTTAGCGATCATCTTATCGATTAAGAATTTTAAGAAGTCAGGATTCTTTTGGCCTCTTAAAGCAACCAGAGAAGAATCATTAACGAGGATTTTTATGCCACCGATAGTATAGAATTTACCATCTGGCGATAGATGCCCTGCGTTAAACCCGCGCTTTACAGCATATTCTTCAAGCTTAGGACGATATACCTTATCCACCATGCGAGAGAATACCTCATGCGCAAAGTTGTCTAAACCAAATGCCACAGGTAATTCATTCTTAGTAAGTAATTCTTTTATCTCTTTGATTATGGCTCTAATAATTTTGATGGTTCTTGCTTTACCATAGAGCTCAAGAGAAATATCTAGAACCTGCTTAAGGCCATTCCTTAAATTCTTAACTGAATCAGGGAAGTACT
>VGKF01000074.1 GCA_016867175.1 Candidatus Omnitrophota bacterium
GTCAATCACAAAACGATAACGGTATTGGCCTTGTTTAAGGCTTACCTTACTGCGCCAGTTTCCGTTATCCTGCTGCATCCGGCTTGAATCATCCAGCCTCCAGCCGTTAAAATCCCCTGCCAGATAAACCTCTTTTGCCTGCGGGGCTGCTACAGAAAATGCCACTTCGGAAAGTTTAGGCAACCTCTCTTTTATGATCTGATTCATCTGGGCTTTCAGGTCAGGTCGGCCAAGGGTAGCTGGCGGTTCCTGCGAGATCATCTCTTTAGCCATACTATAGTAGTCTTTGGCGCCCCGGCAGTATTTGTCGTAATTGAAGATATGCGTGCCCTGGTTCTGCGCCTCGTTTAACTTGACGTTCACATGTATAATATTGCCAAAGAGGCAGTCTTTGTAATCCGCTTTTATCCTGTCTAACATCTTAAACGAATGGCGCAGCCTGGAATCAAAGTTAGTTACCAGGACCCTGTGCTCTACCTTATGTTTTAGCCTGTCCCTTACTAAGTTAATGATTTCTATGAGTTGTGATAGGCCTTCCAGGGAAAACCTGCTTGCCTCAACCGGTATAATCACCTCTGTTGAAGCCCTGATAGCATTGATAGTCAAAATCCCCAGGTTTGGCGGACAATCGATCAATACATAATCATAATACTCGTAGTTCTCTTTTAGCTGATTCAGGACCTCCCAAAGCCGGGATTCCCTGCCGATCTCACCGGCCAACTCCTGCTCCAGGGTGCTAAGGATTATGCCTGAGGGCGCCAGGTCAAAGTTCCTGCCTACATTCTGTATGATCTCTTCGAGCTGGGCCTTTTTACCGGTCAACTTGGAAAGTACATTATAAATACTTAAGTCTGTTTTAATATTTAGGCCTAATGTGGCGTGCGCCTGGGGGTCTAAGTCTATCAATAGGACTTTACGCTGGCAACTAGCCAAGGATGCAGCCAGGTTTATGGATGTGGTAGTTTTGCCGCAGCCCCCCTTTTGATTAGTGATAGAAATAATGCGCATTGTCTTTTGCCCTCCCTGTTATTTTAACAACCTGATATTATCCACGTAGACTATCCCCTTTTTGCTTGAGGCGTTCCATTCCTCAACTATAAAAGCAAGTTCAGCTACCTTTGACCAGCTGCTGACGCCCTTAAAATCAATAAGATTAACCCTGTAATCGCGCCACTTTTCCGAGATATTATTCAGATACACTTCGGATTTCTCTTTGAAGGAATTAGTAAGCTCAACGCGCAGCGATACATTCCCCCCGGGGCTGGCCTTTCTTACTGAAAAGGCCAAGACTTTAAAATGCTTAAAATTAACGTTATTGAGTTTTAAAGAATAGCTTTCTTTTTTAGCAGGGTCAAAATTAAAATTGATTTTTACTGCCTCGGGGGCAAAAATCAGGGCGATCTCAGAAGTCAGCTCTTTACTTTTGCGCGCAGAAATCAGAAAAACCAGCATTAGAGAGAGTAAAGCCAGCGCACCTGCGACAAAAAAGGCCTGAGTAATCTTAGTATTATCTTTATGCCTCTTCTTTCTCTTAGTCTTTGAAGAGGCATCAAGGTAGATTTTAGCTAAATGATCATAAACGTCTTTTCTATCCATTCAAATCCATATCTTGAATATTTCTTATAGCATAAAACTTCTTTGTTGTCAATGGGTTAGTTAGCAGTGATGGGCCTTTGCAGATAATCGGGGATTTCTTTTCCGATGAGGGTATAAAAATTGCTTAAATGCATACGAAAGAGCTTATCAAAGCCTCCGTCAGGGTCTTCACCATACCACCAGAACCAATCGCTTCCCTCTGCGATATATATCTGTTTATAAGCAAGTTCGAGCTTAGCTTTAGCTAAGCTTGATTTTACCTCTTCTAATTCTCCCCTGGCAATACTTAGGTATTCCCAGGCCTTATTCTTGCAGGGGTTGCCAATCCACTTTCCGAAGTTGGCGTAAATCCATGAGCCTGCTGCCAGGCGTTTGATTTCGCATTTAGCCGGATGCATTTTTAAATACTCGCTTACGGTCACAGGCTTTAAGAAATCCGACTCGGAGAGCCTCTTGTATAATAACTCCAAGAAATCATGGCCGTCATTTGCGAAATACTCCCAGGCATTCTCTCCGTCCATAGCGATAGTCACCAGCTTATCTTCATCCTTAAAGGCTGAGGCAATATTCTTTAAGTGTTTCATCAGGTCTGCTACGGCATCCTCCGCCTTCCAGTTATAATAAACGAATCCGATTAAATCAGACAGGTTACGGTCGCGAAAGATAATATTTAGCTCACCCTCCTCTCTCTTTAAAAGGTGCGGCTGATAAATCAGCGCGGTATCCCTTTTTTTCTTTTTCAAGGATTTAAATAATATTGCCTCATCAGCCACGATCCATTTTATCCCGGAGTTGATCAATAGGGGCAGGATATGCTCACTCACCGATTCCTCTGATGGCCAGATGCCCGCAGGCGCTTGGGCAAAATTATCTTTATAGAACTCAATCGCAGTATTAATCTGAGCTAAGGCATCTTCAGGATAAGCAAAAGCTATCTTAGGCAGGCTTGAGCGGGTATTCGCCTCTTTTGCGATCTTGGTATTATAAAGTAAAGGTAATATGGGGTGATAAAACGGGCTGATGGTCACCTCAACCTGGCCTGAATGCATTAATTTCTTATAGCCCGGCACGATTTCTTTAAGTATATATAGCTGTTTATCTAATACGCTTTTCTTCTCCTCTTCGCTAAAGAACCTGGCTTTATCCATTATCTTTTTTAACTCGGAGATACTCTTGCGGTAGGCAGGGTCAAACCAGCTTAAATTAAACCAGACCTGTAAATCCAGGTAATCCTGAACGCTAAACTCCGCGTTCCTCTGTTTTTTAAAATAGAGTTCATAGTATCTGGGGAATAATGCGATCACCCGCTCGCGGTTAATAGAGAAGAAATTTTGTAAGATAAAGGCCTTGTCTTCACTAGTCAGCTCCTGCGCAGGCTTATAGGAAAGCTCTAAAAACTTATCTTTGACTTTAGAGTGGTTATAGTCCTCCAACTGCTCTATTAAGGAGGGGACCAGGTTAAAGGTCTGGTGCACTGCCGGGTAATTGGAGAGCATCTCTACCATATCCAGGTAGTCTTTTATCCCGTGCAGCCGCACCCAGGGAAGCGTGGTCTCCCCTGTGAGGAGGTTCTTGTAGTAAGGCTGGTGCATGTGGTAGATAAAAGCCAGATATAACATAACTAATAAATCCCAAATCCCAATACTACCAAATCCCAAATAAGTTATAGATGAGGCTATTTCCTGTTTGGGATTTTGAGTTTTGGATTTGGGATTTTTCCAATTATTTTAACGTGTTAATAAAAAACCCCCAGGGGATTGCTCCCCCAGGGGTTTGTGTTTACATAGATGCGGCTATTAGAAGGTTACCTTCATAGTACCAATAACCTGCATTGCATTTTCCTGATCGCCAGCAAACGCAGCGCCAGGGAAAAGCCAACCATTAGTTAGCCCAAACTGCACATCTTCTGTGTAATCATAGGTGGCAGTGAGGTCTAACGCGGTACAGAGGCTTCTCTGGTCGGTTACGGTATATGCACCATAGTTAGTACCGTCAGAGTTCGCATTAGCAGCAGCGAATGCCCTGTTTTTGTGACCGGTACGATACCAACCCCAGTTAGCCAGTAAGGTAATATCTTCAACAGGCTTCATACTGCCCTTAAGGTTAAGCGCCTGAAGGTTAGTATAGGGTAGGATCGTATAGACGATATTGTTCATTACGCCAGGCTGATCGTAATACATGGCGTTCCAACGATTGCCTAAATAAGTATAGTCCAACTCAACTATCGGTGAATACTTCATATTTAAGTCATAGCTGAGCATAGTTTGGAATGCTACTGCGTTTGTTTGAGTATCGGACTGACCGCCGGCAACTTGACGGCTGTTTGCGAACTGAAACGCTAATTCACCGGATGCCTTTAGCCTCTCGATAGGGTTCATTGAAACTAAAGCGCCTACGGTGTAAGCCTTAACAGGCTTATCAATGCCAGCTGTTGTGCCATCGTCTGAATCTATCCTTGCTAATCCGTATGCTTCGATGGAAGTTTTCTTATCAAGGTCATACTTGGCATTAATACCATAAAGGTTAATGTCATCGTTGGGGCCTCTGTTAACGCCTTGCGTGTTAAGATTTTCATCGATCTTAGAATAAATAGCATCGATTACTAACGGGTCATAGTTCAAAGTTACCCTGATAGCATCAAATGCTTTCTTCATGGTAAGGTCAGTAGGAACACCGGCGATGGAGCTTGCTGCAGCGCCTATGTTAACGCCAGCAACATAGTTCCTGGAATTGCCAATGACGAACCCATTACCAAGCCTGACCTCCTGACGTCCTATCTTAAGGCTTAAAGGAGAATACAAAAATTCCTTTAAGTTAACATAGGCCAGGTCAAGGTCAATATCATCATTATTATTGGTAACGGTGTCTTGGACACCCCAGTTTCTCTCGTTGATTAATCTGATTGTTACCATTACGTTATCGGTAAGGTCAGCATCAACTCTTAAACGGGTCTGCGAGAGAAACAATGATTCTGAATCCTCTTGGCTAAGAGCGGTATTCTTTAGCAGATTAAAGTTGTCTCTCGAGATTCCGCTTACCAGTATATCGCCGCTTACCTTAACATTCTGGACTTCGGCGTATGCGGCAAAAGCAAAGCTAGCCACAAATGCCAGGGCCAGAATTAATATTAAGCGTTTCTTCATTTGTTTTAACCTCCTTTAAAAAATACTTGAATAGGTACTATATTAACTAGGTTTTAAGATGTTATTGCCTAGATATTTTTTCTATATGTATATCGCTGGATTTATCTGGCTTTAAGCTTAATTACGGTATGTCACCTCCTTTTCGCTTAGTATTAAAGCCATATCCTGCGGTATATCCTAATTTTCATCAAATCTATCACATAACCGCTTATTTGTCAAGCACTTTTTGCTATTTAACCGGCTTATCCGAACTTTTCTTGGAGAATTGCGCCTTGGGGCCTACTGAGATGGTCAGGGTAATGCTTTTGCCGTTAGCCAGCATGTTGACGATACAGCTCTCCTGCTCGCGCTCAAAGTTCAGGATGCACTGGCCGTATTCAATCACATTTAAGAGGCCCCAG
>VGKF01000075.1 GCA_016867175.1 Candidatus Omnitrophota bacterium
GAATTTTTGGTGCAGTTACTAAGGGAGATTGCGCAGAGATTTTATTCTACGGTACGGATTACCATTCACATCTGGGCACTGAATACGGAGGGCTGGCGGTCCTGGGAGAAGACTTTACTCGCCAGATCCATAATATCAGTCAGAGCCAGTTTAAGTCCAAGTTCTTCGAAGATTATAAGCGTATGCCGGGGAATAAGGGGATAGGGGTAATCAGCGCCTCTGAAGAGCAGCCTATCTATATTAAATCCCGCTTCGGCCCTTTCTGCATTGTTACTAACGGTTTTATAGAGAACGCTGAAAGCCTCGCCCAGGCCTTTATGGAGCAAGGCGCTTCTTTTAGCGAAGTAAGCAAAGGTGTAGTTAATTCCACTGAGTTGGTTGCCAAGTTGATTACGCAGGGAAAAGACTTGGTGGACGGAATAGAGAAGATGTTTGCCAAGATAGAGGGTTCCTGTTCCTTGTTACTATTGAACAAAGAGGGAGTCTATGCGGCAAGAGATAGGCTGGGATATACTCCTTTGATTGTGGGAAAACGTAAGGATGCCTGGGCAGTGACTTCTGAAACCAGCGCATTAGTTAATAGTGATTTTAAGATAACCAAATACCTAAGTCCAGGCGAGATAGTACTCTTAAGCGATAAGGGGTTGCTAGAGAAGAGGCCAGGAGGAGCTAAAGAGCAGATCTGCACTTTTCTTTGGATCTATACCGGATTTCCTGCTTCAAATTATGAAGGAATAAATGTAGAGATAGTCAGGGAGCGCTGCGGACGTTTGCTTGCCAGGCGCGACAAGGATATAGGCGTAGACGTAGTCACCGGCGTCCCAGATTCCGGGATTGCCCATGCCCTTGGTTATGCCATGGAATCAGGGAAGCCTTTCAGGAGGCCTTTAGTTAAGTACACGCCTGGTTATGGCAGGAGCTATACCCCTCCTTCGCAGGAGACGCGCGACCTGATAGCCAAGATGAAGCTCGTCCCCATAAAAGAGATAATCAGCGGCAAGAGAATCGTGGTCTGCGAAGATTCTATTGTGCGGGGTACGCAGCTTAAGAATTTTACCGTGAAAAAACTTTGGGATAATGGCGCTAAAGAGATTCATGTCAGGCCTGCCTGTCCGCCGCTTATGTATCCGTGTAGATTCAATTTTTCTACGCGCAGCACCCATGAGCTTGCAGCGCGTAAGGCAATACACAGCCTCGAAGGTAAAGACTTAAAAGACGTTAGCAAATACCTGGATGTTAATTCTAAGGAATATAAGAATATGATTGATTGGATCACTAAAGATTTAGGGATTACTACCCTAAGGTATCAGAGGGTAGAGGACATGGTAGAAGCAGTGGGCCTGCCTAGAGAGAAGCTCTGTCTTTATTGCTGGACAGGCGTCTGTCCGGGTGACCAGGCTAGGCAAAGGAGGCAGAGGTGAAGGATTATAAGACTATACTTGCCGCAGCTGCCTTAGGGCTTTCTATAACCATAATAGGCATATTTACTATTTCGGTATTTAATTATATCGCCTTTCTTAAAGAGCAGAATTATTCTTTGTTGGATAATATTAATTACAGCATCAGCCAACTAAAGAAGAGCGTGGTAGCCTTAGAGTCAGATAAAAGCATAAATGAGTTGATGGTTTTAAGAAGCGAGAATATGGCCTTAAAAAAACAGGCAGAAAAATTAAGGAATGAATTAAATCGCCTATATGAAAAGCAAGGTCTTCGCGTAAGAGAAAAACAGCCCAGACAAAAGTGTGGAAGAGCTACTTTTAAATCAAGGGATGATAGTGTCGGTAACCGCGGTTTTTTGATGAAGGAAGGTAAGTTTAATTAAGACAGGGTTATTAGTGTATAAGGTAGAAATAACCAATAGCGGCGATACGATCTTTAAGGTAAAAGAAGGAGATTATAGTTTTACGGTAGACACAAAAGGTAAGGGAGTGAGCCCTCCGGCGGCATTGTTGGCAAGCCTGGGCAGCTGTATCGGAGTCTATATCCGCAAATACTGCGAGGGCGCGGGACTCAGCCCGCAGAATTTTAAGATAACTGTCGAAGCGGAGCTTTCCAAGGAGTCTCCGCTTTGTTTTAAGCTTATCCGCGTCCAGATAGATTTAGCGGAGTTTGGGTTTGATGAGCGCAGAAGGCGCGCGCTCCTTGAGTTCATAAAAAACTGCCCGGTGCATAATACACTTAAGGGAAATCCTCTGATTGAGTTGAGTTATGGAAAAAGTTGATATCAAGGTACTGCTGGCAGTCCCTGACCTTAAATTGCGGGAGATACTGGTCTATCTTTTAAAGGCCTGGGAATACCAGGTGGTGATACTTGAAGAAGGGCAGGACACAGTAGAATACCTAAAAAAGGAAAACCCAAGCCTGCTTATCATTGATGACTCTTTTGAGAATAAGCAGGGCCTTCGGATATGCAAAAAGATAAAAGGCGACTTTCTTACCGCTTATATACCGACGATTGTTTTAATCGATAAAAGGCAACTGCGGCGCGACCTTTTAAACATAGAGCAGGGGGTAGATGATTATCTGATCAAGCCTCCTGACCCGATAGACCTTGAGATCAGGATAGTTTTGGCTTTGCGTAGCGCCGCGCATCACTTTAACGCCAATGCGCTTACCAGGCTACCTGGCAATAAACTTATAGAAAGAGAGCTCACTCAGAGGATAGAAGAAAAGAGGCAGTTTTCTTTCCACTACATAGATATAAATAATTTTAAATCTTTTAACGATAAATACGGGCATATGCGCGGAGACCAGGTGATAAAAGAATCAGCAGCGATCATTTCAAGGAGCGTCAAGCAGAACGGTTCAGGAGATGATTTTGTGGGGCATATCGGCGGCGATGATTTCGTGGTAATTACCAGGCTTACACATGCAGAGGCGGTGGCCAGTCAGATCATAGATGATTTTGACACAAAAGTCCCGGAATTTTATTCAGAAGTTGATAATCAGGCTGGTTTTATAGTAACTAAAGACAGAAGCGGAAAAATAGCTAATATACCGCTGATGAGTTTATCGATAGCTATAGTGAATAATACCAGGGAGATGACTTTTAGCCTGTTAGAATTAACCGATTTAAGCACGGAGATTAAGAAATATCTCAAAGGGCTTTCGGGTAGCAATTTTATGGTTAACCGGCGCACGATTGACCGCGGGGCAGTGGGCAGGAAGGCCCAAGAGGCGTTAGAAAAATTTTCAAATAGTTAAAAGAGGAGAATACATGGATTGGAAGGTAATGATGGCGACGTTCGGGGCCGTATTTTTTGCAGAGCTGGCAGATAAGACGCAGCTGGTCGGCATAGGGCTGGCTTCTAAAACAGGAAAGCCGTTTTCGGTATGGCTGGGTTCTGTAGCAGCCTATATAGTGGTTACTGTTATCTCTGTAATTATCGGAGCTACTTTAGCCAGGCATATTAAGCCCGAGTTCATAAGATATGCGGGCGCGTCATTATTTATTGCGATAGGGATATTAATGCTTTTGGGAAGGCTTTGAGCGAAGGCGGATGGAGATAAAGGTAAGGCGTAAAGGAAATATTATTATTTTAGATTTATGCGGCCGCATAGACGTAAATTCAGCCAGCCTAATCGAGACCGTGGGCCAATGCCTGCGCGATGGTTACAGTGATATACTCTGCAATTTTGAGATGGTGGAGTTCATCGACTATATGGGTATCTCGGTGATAGTCATTGCCTATAAGGAAGCAGTTAACAATAACGCCAGGATTAAGTTCACAAGCATACTTGCGCACCTTAAAGAGTTATTTTCGGTTGTCGGGCTGGATAAGGTAATAGATATCTATGCCACCGAGGATCTGGCTATAGAGGGCTTCAAGGAGGATAAGGCTATTGAGAATATCCAGAAGATGCAGCTTAGGCGCAGGTTCAAGCGCCTGCCCATAGATATAAAGATAGAATTGAAGAATAAGAATGCGAAAATCCCCTGCTGCGTAAATGCCGATATCCTGGATTTAAGCGCTGTAGGTGCTTATATCTACGGATGCAACCAGTTTAAACTCGGGGATGACCTGGTGTTGAAATTTAAGCTTCTGCCTAAGCCGGAGGAGCTTGAGCTTGATGCCAAGGTAGTCTGGCTTTCAGATAAACAGATCCAGCCCCACCTACATCCGGGGATGGGCGTTGCGTTTAGCAATATCTCCATGCTCACGCAGAGTAGGGTCTTGGAATTCATCGAAAGAAACCTATCGCTTATGCCTAGCGATGATTAATTAAATGTTTGCATAGCATTTTAAGATATAATTAATCTTTATGAAAGACCTAAAAATACTACTTTCCGAAAAAGAGATCCCGCAGAGTTGGTATAACGTCGTAGCGGACCTGCCTTTTAGGCTCCCGCCGCCCATAAATCCTGCCGACGGTAAACCCTTAGAGAAAGATGCGCTGCGTGCAATATTTCCCTTAAGTTTGATAGAGCAGGAGATGAGCCAGTCGCGCTGGATAGATGTGCCGCAGCCAGTGCGCGATATCTACCGTCTCTGGCGGCCAACTCCTCTAAGAAGGGCCAAGAGATTAGAAAAATATTTAAAGACTAAGGCCAGGATATATTATAAAGATGAAAGTGTTTCGCCCACCGGTAGCCATAAGACCAATACCGCGGTTGCCCAGGCCTATTATAATAAAAAAGAAGGGATAAAGCGGCTGGTTACCGAGACTGGCGCCGGACAGTGGGGAGCGGCACTAAGTTTTGCCTGTAATGTATTCTCCCTGGGCTGCAGGGTTTATATGGTTAAGGTTAGTTTTCACCAGAAGCCATTCAGAAAATCCCTGATGCATATTTGGGGTGCTGAGGTTATTTCCTCTCCATCCCTTCTTACGCGAAGCGGAAGGGGGATACTAAAAAGAGACCCGCATTGCCAAGGGTCGCTGGGTATCGCGATCTCAGAAGCAGTAGAAGAGGCGGCAGGGAATAAGCAGGCTAACTATTCTTTGGGCAGCGTCTTAAATCATGTGCTCTTGCATCAGACAGTCATTGGCCTGGAGGCCAAGCAGCAGCTTAAGCTGGCAGGAGAGAGGCCGGATTATTTAATTGCCTGCGTAGGCGGCGGAAGTAACTTTGGCGGCCTTTGCCTGCCCTTTATTAAAGACAAGCTTAAAAATAATAAATTAA
>VGKF01000076.1 GCA_016867175.1 Candidatus Omnitrophota bacterium
GCCGTTTTTCGGTCCTTGAGCGCCAGGTATTGAGCGCGGTTATGCAGGAGCAGGAACTTTCTTCTTCTGGCGCTGCCGAGCAGGGTATCGGAGGGCCGCAGAGGGGTAAAATCAAGACTGCGGATTTAATCATTACTGCCGCAGTTACTGAGTTTGAGCCGCAGGCCTCAGGCGGAAGCGCCGGTATCGGAGGGGGCGGCGGAGTGGGCAGTGGTTTACTCGGCGGATTACTGGGGGCAGCGCTTAACAAGGCGCATATGGCTTTAGATATCCGCATCGTGGATACCTCAACCTCTGAGGTACTAGCTGCTACGCGCGTACAAGGCCAGGCCTCTGATGTTGCCGGCGGTTTTATGATGGGCTTTATGGGAAACTGGGCCTTAGGCGGAGGTTTATCTGCTTATGCCAACACGCCCATGGAGAAGGCAATACGCATCTGTATTATTGAGGCAGTGCGTTATATCTCCCAGGTTATTCCAGCTAACTACTACAAGTACTAAATTATTAACGAGGTAAAAGAATATGGGTATAGGAAAACGTAAGCGTAGGGGCAAACTTAACTGGCGTTCCAAGCGCGCCAATAAGGGAAGAAAGCCCTGCCTAGGTTAAAATAGCCATGCAGCAATCTTTATGGATCTTATTGATCTCTACGGCTTCGGTAGCTTTTCTCCACGCCTTAGCCCCGGATCATTGGATGCCTTTTGCCGCCATAGCAAGAGCGCAGAAATGGTCTAAGCCAAAATTACTCTGGATAACTTTTATCTCAGGGGTAGGGCATGTAGGGATCTCGATTATATTCAGTGTAGTCGGTATCTTGTTGGGTTTTAGTCTTGCCAGGTTAAAAGGTATCGAGGGGCATCGCGGAGAAGTTGCTTTGTGGCTCCTGATCGGCTTCGGGGTTGCTTATATGCTTTGGGGGATAAAAAAAGCCAAAGAGGCAAAGCGTAATAAAGTAGAGGAAGAAAAGCTAAAAAAGAATAGCCTGGCTGTCTGGACTATGTTTGCAGTAGTCATTCTGGGTCCCTGCGAGCCATTGGTTCCCTTGGTCTTTTTAGGTTATAACTACGGCTATTTCGGAGTCCTGGTTGTAAGTTTAGTTTTTTCTATAATCACCATATTGATGATGCTTTCTCAGAGCCTCCTGGCATTCATGGGTGTACAGTTGATTAAGAGCGATATTGCCGACAGGTATTCCCACGCCTTTGCCGGACTGGTCATTGCCCTGACAGGCGTCTTTGTTATGGTTATGGGCATATAGATTCCCTTCCTTAAAAGCAATTGTCCTTACCTTTTCCTTGTGGTAACATAAATTAATAGAAGCAGATCGCAATTTTTTAATATTAGGAGGGCTTATTCCCTATGTCTAACTTTATCTGGGCGCTTAGCGCAAGCTTGGTGGTAAGTATTATCTCTCTGGTAGGCATATTTACCCTGCTCTTAAAGGACGAATTGCTGGATAAGATACTTTTTTTATTGATAAGTTTTGCTGCCGGAGGCTTAATCGGAGGCGCATTTCTGCACCTGCTTCCTGAAAGCCTTGAGAGATCCGGCAGTAGTAATATATTCCTTTATGTCATCTTAGGGTTCATACTCTTCTTTATTCTAGAGAAATATTTACACTGGCGGCACTGCCATAAAGAAAACTGCGCTACCCATGCCTTCACCTATCTAAATCTTATCGGAGACACTGTGCATAATTTAAGTGACGGGCTAGTGATCGGGGCAAGCTTTGTAGTGAATATCCATTTTGGCCTGGTCACTACCCTGGTAATTATCTTTCATGAGATCCCGCAGGAGATAGGGGATTTCGGGGTATTAATCTATGGAGGGTTCAATAAATCCAAGGCGTTATTCTATAACTTTATCTCCGGCCTGGCCTGCGTCTTGGGTACGCTGATAGGTTTCTTTCTTTCAGCGCATAACGCAACTTTCTCAATATTTCTCCTGCCTATCACCGCAGGAGGTTTTATCTATGTGGCTGCCTGCGACCTTATACCGGAATTACACAAACAAACTGAGTTAAAGCGCACGGCCTTATCCTTTTTTGCTTTTCTTGCCGGGATACTATTTATCCTATTGGCCAGGGCCATGCATACTTGTTGAGGGCGTACTCTCGTATGAAAAAAATCACATTGTTACAGATGAAGAGGAATCAGAGAGGCAGGATTATAGATATCTCCGGAGGCACGGCATTACTTAGCAGGATGATGAGCATGGGGCTTTATTCTGGCCGTGAGATTACCAAGGTCGGACAAATGGCGCTTCGCGGGGCAGTGACTATAAAAGTAGGCAGGGCTGTTATTGCCTTGGGCCACGGCATGGCCAGAAAAATTATATTAGAGACAGAATGATAAATAAAATCTTTTTATTGGGCAACCCTAATGTCGGTAAGAGCGTTGTCTTCTCCCGCCTCACCGGGGTGCAGGTTATTTCTTCCAATTATCCGGGCACGACCGTGGGCCTTGCCAAGGGATACCTAAAGATAGGAGAAGTCAAAATAGAGGTTATTGACTTGCCCGGCGCGTATTCTCTGGAGCCGAATTCCAATGCCGAAAAAGTAGCGGTATCATTGCTTAAGGAGTGCCCCAGGGATGAGCTGGCAGTGATTAACATTATCGATAGTACAAATCTGGAGAGGAATCTCTTTCTGACCCTGCAGTTAATAGAAGAAGGTTTCCCGGTAATCGCCTGCTTGAATATGTGTGATGAAGCCAAGCATAAAGGCGTCCAGATCGATATTGTAAAATTAGAAAAACTCTTAGGGATTCCAGTAGTCTCTACCTGCGCTGTTACCGGAATGGGTATAAAATATTTGATAGAAAGAATAAAAGAAGTAAAACCGCTTATCCTTAAGGATAAGCCTACGCATCAGGAGCGTTGGCAAAAGATCGGGGAGATTATTGAGGCAGTGCAATCACTTACGCACAGGCACCACACTTTGCGGGAAGTCTTAGAGGATGCCTCGATAAGGCCGATAAGCGGATTATTAATGTCAGTAGCTGTGGTTTATGCTTCTTTCAAGTTCGTGCGTTTTTTAGGAGAGTTTTTAATAAACAATATAATGGATCCGCTATTCTTTAGTCTCTATCAGCCGGTTTTAGAGAGGGTAAGCTTAGCATTAGGTAAGGATGGAATCTATCACCATTTAATTATCGGAGATCTAATCAACGGTAAGATTGACTTTAAGCAATCTATGGGTGTTTTTACTACTGCCCCCTACATAGAGTTTGCCATGGTCCTGCCTTATGTAATATCCTTCTACTTTGTCTTAAGCCTTTTAGAGGATATAGGCTATCTGCCGAGGCTCGCCGTGTTGCTGGATAATCTCCTGCATCGGCTGGGCCTGCACGGCTATGCTATTATCCCGGTGCTTTTAGGTTTCGGATGCAATGTCCCCGGGATACTTGCCACAAGGGTGCTTGAGTCCAAAAGAGAGAGGTTCATTGCCTCCACGCTTATATCTATCGGTGTCCCCTGCATCCCGCTACAGGCAATGATCTTCGGGCTCCTGGGAAAGTTTGGCGGATATTATGTATCGGGGGTATACCTGGTTTTATTTTCTATATTGTTAATCTCAGGAGTAATCTTAAATAAGACTATAAAGGGCTATAGCCCCGAATTTCTAGTAGAGATCCCTCCCTATAGGTTTCCGCCTTTGCTAGTTTTGGCAAATAAACTTTATCTGCGTATTAAAGGATTCTTAATTGAGGCAATACCGATTGTGCTCTTGGGAGTCTTAGCGATAAATATACTTTTTTATCTACGGATTTTTGATTACCTAACCAATTCTTTCGCTTGGATAGTGCGTGGTTTATTCGGCCTGCCTAAAGAGGCGGTGGTGGCCCTGGCAATAGGTTTTTTCAGGAAAGATGTGGCGGTAGGAATGCTTATGCCTTTAGGCTTGAGCGCCAAGCAGCTGTTTATATCCGCGACCCTTCTGGCAATTTCATTCCCTTGTATTGCCACCTTCGTGATTCTGTTTAAAGAACTCGGGCTTAAATATCTAATTAAGGCTACCCTGATCATGATATCCGCAAGTCTCCTTGTCGGCACTCTTCTTAACTTCTGTATCATGCGTTAAAAATGAAAGCATTGGCATTAATCTCTGGCGGGCTGGATAGCCTCTTAGCTGCACGCTTGATTGAAGAGCAGGGGGTTAGAGTCATCCCTATAAACTTTCTGATTCCCTTCTGCCATAATAAAAAGGCAGCCTCTGGGGTTAACTCCGGGTTAGATAGAATAGCGGATAGTCTGGGGCAGGGCTTAAAGAGGATAGATATAAGTAGCGAATTTATCGGGCTTTTAGAGAAACCCAGGTATGGATTTGGCTCGAATATGAACCCCTGCATAGATTGTAAGATCCTTATGCTTACTAAGGCTAAAGAATTAATGGGTGAGCTTGGCGCAAGTTTTGTGGTTACCGGAGAGGTGCTTGGCCAGCGGCCGATGTCTCAGCACAAACAGGCCCTGGGGCTCATTGAAAAAAAATCAGGGCTGGAAGGCCTATTGCTGCGCCCATTATCAGCGAAACTGCTTTTAGAAACGCTTCCGGAAAAAGAAGGTTGGGTAAACAGGGAGAAGTTGCTTAATTTTAGCGGAAGGACGCGCAGGCCGCAGATAGAGCTGGCTAATAAGTTTAAGATGAAGGATTATCAAAACCCTGCCGGAGGCTGTCTTTTAACGGATCCCCAGTTTTCCCGCAGGCTCAAAGACCTTATTCGGCATAGGCAGCTGGGCCTAGAAAATATAGAGTTATTAAAGCTAGGCAGGCATTTCAGGTTGACTGATCAGGCAAAATTAGTGGTGGGCCGCGACGAAAAAGAAGATAACGAATTGTTGGCCTTAACAAAAGATAAAGACTATTTATTTATGCCTCCGCTTGAAGTAGCAGGCCCGACCTGTTTGGGTAGGGGCGAGTTTAGCCGGGAACTTTTAGAGCTTGCCGGAAGCATTGCCTGCCGCTATTGCGATTCAAAAGCCAACCCTGCTATGACAATAGTTTATAAGAGGATTCCTGAACAGCAAGAAAGAATGATAGAGGTCCGCCCGATAGAGGAAGACAAGCTAAGGACTTTTAGAATATGAAAGAAGCCCTGCTTTATGAAA
>VGKF01000077.1 GCA_016867175.1 Candidatus Omnitrophota bacterium
TCATATAAAGGCTTATCCAGATAAACAGCTTCGTAAATAGCAAAGAGGGTGGCTACATTATGCACTACTACCCCTACCTCAAAAGGAAGTTTTCCGCTGGGGACTTCTTTGCTTAAAACATTTTTAATCAACTGCTTCTCGCCGCCTTGCGGGTATTGCGAAGGTAATACCTTAATGGAAATTCCCTGACTAAGCGATTTAAATTTTTTGATAGCCTCGGGCTTATTATCTTCAATAGCTAAGTACTTATTTTTCGCCCCTAAACACCTGGTTACTATCTCTATGCCTAAGATAATCTCTCTGGTTTTCTCTATCATTAAGCGATAATCAGAAGTCAGGTATGGCTCGCACTCCGCAGCGTTAATGACCAGGGTATCTACCGGCTTTGGCGGATTAAGCTTGATATGCGTGGGAAATGTTGCGCCTCCCATACCTACAATCCCAGCCTCTAAAACTATACCCCTGACCTGCTGGCTGTTTAAGGCCTCTACCTCTTCCTGAGACCTGGGGGTTTGAGCTCTTAGCTTATCCTCTGCGTCGCTCTCAATAACTATTGCTGCACAGCGACCTAATAGAGGGTGCGGATAATCTTGTATGGCTAATACCTTTCCCGATATGGAGGCATGTATAGGCGCCGATACCTGCGCCTGCACTGAAGCGATCTTCTGGCCAGCAAGAACAATATCCCCTGCCTTAACCTGGGGGATACAGGCCTTGCCTAGGTGCTGAATAAGAGGCAGATAAACCTTAGCAGGCAATGGTAGCCGCTCTATCGATTTACTTTCGGTTAAATGCTTATGCTCTTCTAATTTAATCATGTCCTATTCCAGCCAGGGTATTTTACGGTTATAAATAAGGTTTGATAAGCCCAGGATACTCAATGAGCAGCCCACCGTAATAAGGATATGCGCGGGAGACACCCTATCAGCCAGAAAGCTGCTGATAAACATAAACAGGAGAAAACCCAGGTGCATCACTATCTCAAGCGAGCTAAAGATCTTGCCCATCATCTGATTATCGCTCACCTTGTATATGATATTGTTAGAGGCAATCATAATCGGAGCGATCAGGAGCCCTAACAAAAGGGATAGCTCTGCGGCTACCCAGAACTGCGGGTAACGCTCCAGGGCCAAGGTAAAGATGACCAGCATTATACCACTGAAAATCAGAGAAGAAAATATGGTTTTATAATGCGAAAGCCTCTGGCCGAAACGGCCGTAGATCAAAGAGCCTAAGAAAAGGCCTATCCCAAGGAACATCACCAGGAGCCCCAGGTCTTTGGTAGCAGAATGCAGGGCCTTTTGCACAAATACTATCAAAACTACGTAAACTGCTCCCAGCGCAGACCAAAGGATAAAGATGATACCGGCAGCAAAACGTATATTTTTATTCTGTATAAAATAAAGCGCGCCCTCCCTTATCTCCTGTGCCACTGATTTTCTGATTACCTCTACTATCTCCTTGCTGACCTTACGCAGGTTCATCTGGGTGACATGCCTTTCTGCGATAAGGAAAATAAATGCCCCGGAGATTAAGAAACTCAAAGAATCCAGGTAAAAACCGCTCTTTGCGCCCAACCACTCTACCATTACTCCGCTTATACCAAAACCTAGGACGGCCGCGATCATCCCGGTGGTATTGACTAGGGAATTTGCTATGAGCAGGTCTTTTTTATCCACCAGCTCAGGCAAAATAGAAAGTTTTGCCGGGACAAAAAAACGGCTGATGCAGAATACTACAAAAACAATAATATAGATAGGGGCCAGGCTTTTAGAATAAAATAAAAATGACGGTATAAGCAGGACCAGGCTAGCCCTTAGAAAATCGCAGGCATACATGGTCTTGCGCCTATCCCACCTGTCTACATAGACTCCCGCCAGAGGCCCGATCAAAAATACAGGCATGATCGTAAAAGAGAGGATCTTGGCAATCTCTATGCTGGAACCGGGAGACCTTAAATAGACCAGGGCGATCAGGGCCATCTGGCCCAGCCTGTCCCCAAGTTGAGAGATTATCTGGCCAATCCAGAGAAAAAAGAAGTTGCGGTTTTTAAATACCTCTCTGAACCTAGACATGGTTTAATTAACTGATATCCCCGCAGTTATACACTTCGCAATACCTTAGTAATAAATACCGAAGTATTGCTTGTAACTGCGGGGGTTAATTCGCGCAAATAACTTACTCACGCTTTCGCCTGCCTACCGGCAGGAGTTCGTAAGTTATGCGTTCATTAATTTAAGCCGATGAGTGGAATCGAACCACCGACCCGCGCTTTACGAAAGCGCTGCTCTACCAACTGAGCTACATCGGCATTTACTTAAGCGGTTATTGTATATTCAAGGAAACCAATAGAGCTTCCACGATCTTTTTGTCGTAACGCGAACCTGTAAATTTAAGCAGCTCTTCCTTGGCCTGCTCTAAGGTCAGGCCCTTGCGGTAAGGACGATCCGTAGTCATGGCATCAAAGCTATCCGAGACGGTTAGAATGCGCGCCTCAAGCGATATCTCATCGCCTTTAAGGCGGTCTGGGTAACCTTCTCCGTTAAGCCATTCATGATGATGCCTGATAGGATCCCTTAAATGCGAAAAACCATGCAGAGGAACGATAATCCCCTCTCCGATAACCGGGTGCTGTTGAATCATCTTGCGCTCAAAGTCATTTAAAAAACCGGGTTTTTTAAGAATATCGTCGCTTATCCCGATCTTACCTACATCGTGCAACTGGGCAGCTTCTTTAATAGTCTTGATCTGCTGCGGGTCCAACCCTAAGGCCTGCGCTATCTTAACGGCGCATACGCTTACACGGTCAGAATGGCCGCGGCTATAAGTATCGCGCGCCTCGACTGCCAAGGCCAGGGCAGTAACCGTCTCTAGGTATGTCTTCTGGTTATCGTAATTAAGCCTTGAATTCTCAAGGGCTAAAGCTACCTGAGAGGCAAGATTAGAAAGGACTATTAATTCATCTTCCTCAAAGTTAGCATCCTGTTTCTTGCCGCTTACAGAAATCGCTCCTATGAGCCTGCCCTGGAACATTAAAGGGGTGCAAATCAGGGGCGGCTCAAAAGCAGCTCCGGAATTCTCTACGCTGGCTATCTTATGCAGCCGGGGTATAAGCAGAGGCTTCTTCTGCTTAATCACCCAGCCCACTACTTCATCATCTATAGGGATACGGCTCTCTTTTAAATAAGCAGCTGCCAGGCCAAAGGAACTCTTTACGATTAGCTCTTTCTTTTCTTCATCGATAAGCAAAAGCAGGCCGCGCTTTCCATCCAGCGCATCTACGGTCGTCTCCAGGATCAAATCCAAAAAGGCATCAATATTTTCGGCAGATGATACTCCGCTGGCCACCCTAAGGAGCACGCCCTGCAGCATACTCCTGGACTTCTCCAGCTGTTTAATATTGCTCTCCAGCTGCTGCACTACCCCGTTAAAGGTCTTGGCAAGTTCAGTAACCTCATTGCTACCGCTACCTTTTATATTAATACGCTTGGTCAAATCCCCTGCCAGAATATCCTTGGCATCCCTGGATACGATCATTAAATTAACGAAGGTCTTGCGCATGCTCAAGAAACCTATAAAGGCAAATAAACCGACTACGATAATCGACCAGAATAAAAGGTCCAGGTTTATTGCCACCCTCCCGCTTTGCACAAAAAATAAAAATGCGCCTGCCAAAAGTAAAAACGGCAGCAGGGTCATCAGGGTGAATAAAACGGAAAATTTCCTGACTACCGAAGAATCCTCTATTGATTTTAATTTTAGTAGATTTTGCATATTTTTATACAGGTTAAGTGATATTATACAAATACCAAGCTTAAAGTCAATATATTAGATAGCCTTACAGGTAAAAAATCTTGCAAAAACAATCCCGGTATGATAGATTGAGGGTCGTTATGACGAAACCACTCTGGAGATTCACGGACGATTTGGGCAGCTTCTCTTCTGAGACTGCGGATAGAATAAATACCCTGTATTTTCCCCTCTGCAATAACCATCCTATCATGTCCTCGCTCTCCCCTGACCTACACGGAGACATAAAGACCGACTTCAACTCTTTTTTAATGGAGCCGGTTTCGCGTTCTTCGCTTCAGAACCTGCGCTCCAGCCGTAACTTCTGGATATACCTAAGCCCGGATAAAATATGGTCGGCTACCGGGGTTGCAAAAAATAACAAAGACATACAAAAATACGATACCTTCGCCCTTGAGGCAGGATTACTCTGGCATAAAGTAACCCGTAGAAATAAAAAAGCCGGGCTTAAATCAGAGATATGTTCCTTTATACCTGTATCAGGGGAACCGGTAGAGTTGATGCTGGTGACCTTGACTAATATTTCAAGCAAACCAGTAAGATTCTTCCCTACTGCGGCCATGCCTATATTCGCCAGGCCCGGGCATAACCTTCATGACCACCGCCAGGTTACTTCTCTTTTACAGCGCATTAAAAAAGATAAATACGGCGTCATAGTAAAGCCCACCCTTTCATTTGACGAATCAGGCCATAAGAAAAATTCAACCTCTTATTTTGTATTAGGCATAGACCAAAGAGGCTCTGGCCCGCAATATATTTGGCCTACCCAGGAGGAGTTTATCGGCGAGGATTCAGATCTGGAATCTCCTAATGCAGTCTTTAAAAATTCTCTTCCCCCGAAAAACCATTCTATCCAGGGCAAAGAGGCAATGGCCGGGTTAAAATTCAAATCCATACTGCTTAAACCGGAGGGATCCGCCTCTTATATACTGCTATCAGGCATAGCAAAAGATGAGAGAGCGATAAACCCTATCTTTAGAAAATTCAATGCGCCGTATAAAATCAATCGGGCGCTTGATGAAAATAAGTCCTGGTGGCATAAAAAAGGGACGCAGATAAAAATAAGGACCGGGGAGCGCAATTTTGATAACTGGGTTCAGTGGGTAAATATCCAGCCGGTTTTGCGCAGGATATTCGGCTGCTCCTTCCTGCCGGATTTCGATTACGGAAAAGGCGGCAGGGGCTGGCGCGACCTCTGGCAAGACTGCCTCTCATTGACCTTAAACAACCCGGAGGAAGTCAGGAAATTACTAG
>VGKF01000078.1 GCA_016867175.1 Candidatus Omnitrophota bacterium
AGGAGACGGTTACCAACCGCAAGCCGCTTAAGGTTTTAAGAATAGTCGATGATTTCAAGAAATCCGGTAACCAGCCAGAGTGGATGATCTTAGAGGTCTTGCCGGTCATACCGCCGGACCTTCGGCCGCTGGTGCCTTTGGATGGCGGCAGGTTTGCTACCTCAGATTTGAACGATTTATACCGCAGGGTTATTAACCGGAATAACCGCTTAAAGAAACTAATTGAGTTAAATGCGCCTGAGATAATAGTGCGTAATGAAAAACGCATGCTGCAGGAGGCGGTGGATGCGCTTCTGGATAACGGCAGACACGGTAAGGCGGTAATGGGGGCAAATAACCGCCCGCTTAAGTCGCTCTCCGATATGCTTAAGGGGAAGCAGGGTCGTTTCCGCCAGAATCTTTTAGGTAAGCGCGTAGATTATTCCGGGCGTTCAGTAATCGTGGTGGGGCCGGAACTAAAGCTCCATGAGTGCGGCCTGCCCAAGCAGATGGCCCTTGAGTTATTTGAGCCGTTTATCATCAAAAAATTAAGAGAGAAGGGGTTTGTGCACACCATAAAAGGCGCGCGCAGGATGGTGGAGCACGGAAAGATCGAGGTCTGGGATATACTGGATGAGGTTATCAAGGACCATCCGATTATTCTAAACCGCGCCCCCACTTTGCATCGCTTGAGTATCCAGGCCTTTCAGCCGGTCTTAATCGAAGGAAAATCCATAAAGATCCATCCCTTGGTCTGCACTGCCTTTAATGCCGATTTTGACGGGGACCAGATGGCAGTACACGTGCCGCTCTCCTTAGAATCCCAGATTGAAACAAAGATACTGATGCTGGCTATAAATAATGTTTTTTCTCCGGCAGACGGAAGGCCTGTAGTTACGCCTACGCAGGATATTATCCTGGGGGCCTCTTACTTATCAAAAGAAAAACCAGGGGTAAAGGGAGAGGGTAAGGTCTTTTCTAACCCTAACGAGGCTATTGTGGCTTACGAAGATAAGGAGCTCGATCTGCACGCCAGAATCAAGTTAAGGGTAAAGAGTATCTTTGATTTGGAGGAAAGAAAATTAATAACCGAGAAGAAGATTATCGATACTACCGTAGGTAGGGTCATCTTTAATCAGGAGCTTCCTGAGGGCTTTGGTTTCGTAAACGAGGAATTAAAGAAAGGAAACGTCGGAGAGATCGTTTCTAATTGTTATAAGCGTTTCGGCCACCAGAGGACGATCAGGCTCTTGGATGACGTTAAGCGTTTAGGGTTTATCTATGCTACATTAGGCGGTATCTCTATCGGCATAGACGATCTTAAGGTCCCGGAAGATAAGCAGGAGGTTTTAAAAGAATCTAAGCAAGAGGTGGCAAAGGTAGAGGAGCAGTACCACCGCGGCATCATTACCGATAGTGAGCGTAAATCCAAGGTCATTGATATCTGGACGCACGCCACCGATAAGATATCCGATCTTCTATTTAAAGGCATGGATTCCTTTAACCCCATATTTATGATGGCGGATTCAGGCGCCAGGGGTTCCAGGCTTCAGGTCAGGCAGCTTGCCGGTATGCGCGGACTGATGGCCAAGCCTTCAGGTGAAATTATAGAAAGCCCTATTACCGCAAACTTTAGAGAGGGCCTGACTGTTTTGGAATATTTTATCTCTACGCACGGTGCCCGCAAAGGCCTGGCTGATACCGCGCTTAAGACGGCGGATGCCGGGTATCTTACCCGCCGCCTGGTTGATGTGGCGCAGGAGGTAATTGTTACCAATGAGGATTGCGGTACCCTAAACGGAATTACCGTTTCTGCGATTACGGAAGGCGATGAGACAGTGGTTAGCCTTAAAGACCGCATTGTAGGAAGGGTAGCCTTGGATAACGTAGTGGATATCATTACAGATGACCTTATTGTAGAGCAAGGAGCTGAAATTACCGAAGAGAAGGCAGAACAAATCGAGAGGCTGGGTATTGAAAAGATACGTATCCGCAGTGCGCTTACCTGCGAATCAGAGAGAGGCGTCTGCACCAAGTGCTATGGCCGTAACCTTGCCTCCGGAAGGATTGTCGAGGTAGGAGAGGCGGTAGGTGTTATCGCAGCCCAGAGTATCGGCGAACCCGGTACGCAGCTGACTATGAGGACCTTCCATATCGGAGGTACAGCCTCAAGGACCGTAGCCCAGTCTTTTATAAAGGCGAAGAATAAAGGCGTAGTCAAATACCACGCCTTAAGGATAGTCGCCAAGAATAAAGAATTTATCGTATTAAACAGGACCGGTTCTTTAAGCATAAACGACAAGCAGGGTAGAGAGCTAGAGCGCTATCCACTGCCGCAGGGTTCAGTTATCGGCATTACTGATGGAGGAGAGGTAGCTAAGGGCGTAGCCTTTGTGCGCTGGGATCCTTACACCCTGCCCATTCTTACTGAAGTTAGCGGCCTTGTAAAATATGAAGATATTAAAGAGGGCGTTACTATCCGCGAGGAATTAAACCCGGTTACTAAGATGACCGAGCGCGTGGTAGTAGAGCATAAGCAGGAGCATCATCCCCAGATATTGATTCTGGATGAAAAGAAAGAAGTTTTGGGAATCTATCCTATCCCCGTAGAGGCGCATATCCTGGTTAAAGACGGCCAGAAGATAGGCGCAGGAGACCTCTTAGCGAAGATTCCCCGCATGGTAGTTAAGACCAGGGATATTACCGGCGGTCTTCCGCGCGTTGCGGAATTGTTTGAAGCCAGGCGCCCTAAGGATCCGGCAGTGATCAGTGAAATAGACGGATTTGTAGAGTTCGGCGAGACTAAAAAAGGCCAGAGGGTGATTGTTGTGCGTTCCGCTACCGGCATGGTCAAAGAATATGTCATACCGCACGGAAAACACCCTAACGTTTATAAAGGCGATAAGGTTATTGCCGGACAGCAACTCACTGACGGGCCGGTGGTCTTACAGGATATACTTAGGGTCTGCGGAGACAAGGTTTTGCAGGAATACCTGGTCAATGAAGTCCAGGAGGTATATAGGCTGCAGGGGGTGCGCATCAACGATAAGCATATAGAGCTTATCATTAGGCAGATGTTAAAGAAGGTGCGCATAGAGGATTCCGGCGATACGGTATTTTTAGCTACTCAGCAGGTTGATAAATGGAATTTTCAAAAAGAGAATACACGCATAATTAAGAAAGGCGGAAAGCCTGCGGTGGCAACTCCCCTATTATTAGGCATTACTAAGGCATCGCTTACTACGGAGAGTTTTATCTCTGCGGCCAGTTTCCAGGAGACTACGCGCGTGCTTACTGACGCAGCAGCCTCGGGGAAACACGACGAACTCTTCGGCTTAAAGGAAAATGTTATTGTAGGGCATCTTATCCCGGCCGGGACCGGATTCCATGCCCATCGTAATATAGAGATGGTTAAAACCGTTAACAAGGAAGATGTCAGGGCTACTCAGGCAGAAGCAGAAAAACTAGCTGAGGCTAAAGTAAAGGGATAAAATATATGCCGACTATCTCGCAATTAATCAGGTTTGGTAGGATATTAAAAAATAAAAAGACCAAGTCTCCTGCCTTAAAGGCCTGCCCGCAGAGGAGGGGCGTCTGTTTACAGGTGCGCACTATGACGCCCAAGAAACCCAACTCTGCCCTGCGTAAGATCGCCAGGGTCAGGCTTACCACCGGCATAGAAGTTACTTCTTATATACCGGGTGAAGGGCATAATTTGCAGGAACATTCCATAGTTTTAGTAAGGGGTGGCCGCGTCAAGGACCTGCCTGGGGTAAGGTATCATATTGTAAGGGGCACGCTTGATGCTGCCGGGGTGAATCAGCGCAGGAAATCCAGGTCTAAATACGGGGCGAAGCGTCCGAAGTAATGATGCGCGGGCTGATGAAACAGCCCGCTGTCTCAAATGAAATACTTTGCGTCCTCTGGACGCAAAGTATAAAGTACAAAGGATAATAAATGAGAAGAAGAAAAGCGCAGGAAAAAGAAGTTTTAGCTGACCCTAAATTCAATAGCAAGATCGTGGCCAAGTTCATTAATATGGTTATGGTCGAGGGTAAGAAATCCCTGGCAGAAAAGATTGTCTATGGCGCGTTTGAAATCATAAAGACCCAGCTTAATGAGCTGGATGCCCTGAAGATTTTTTACAAGGCTATAGATAATGCAAGGCCGCGCTTAGAAGTAAAGCCTAGGCGCGTAGGAGGCGCTACCTATCAGGTGCCCATAGAGGTAAAGCAGCAGCGCGGGACCTCGATTGCGCTGCGCTGGATAAGGGATTTTGCGGTGGGCAAAAAAGGTAAGACCATGAAGGAGAAGCTGGCGGATGAAATAATCGCTGCCTATAAAGGCGAAGGCTCCTCCATAAAAAAGAGGGATGATACGCATAAGATGGCTGAAGCTAACAAGGCCTTTGCGCATTTCAGATGGTAACACATAAGAAACATAAATTAGACAAAATCAGGAATATAGGCATAATTGCCCATATTGATGCCGGCAAGACCACCACTACCGAGCGCATACTTTATTACACCGGAAAGACTTATAAACTCGGGGAGGTGCATGAAGGCACGGCCACCATGGACTGGATGGTGCAGGAGCAGGAGCGCGGTATTACTATTACCGCCGCAGCCACTACCTGTTTTTGGAAAGACCATAATATTAATATTATCGATACCCCCGGCCACGTAGATTTTACCATAGAGGTAGAAAGGTCTTTAAAGGTGCTGGATGGCGCAGTGGTAGTCTTCTGCGGAGTGGGTGGCGTTGAGCCGCAGTCTGAGACAGTATGGCGCCAGGCCGAGCGTTACGGCGTCCCCAGGATCGCCTTTGTCAATAAAATGGACCGGGCCAGCAGCAATTTCTTTGATACCCTAAGCCAGATACGCAGCAAACTTGGAGCTAATGCAGCAGCTGTGCAGCTGCCCTATAAAGAGGGGGATGATTTTAAGGGCATTATCGACCTGATTGAGAGAAAGCTTATTTTATATACGGATGATTTAGGCAAGGATGCCTATACGCAAGAGATCCCGGCTGAATTAAAAGAAAGCTGCGATAAATTCCATGATGAGCT
>VGKF01000079.1 GCA_016867175.1 Candidatus Omnitrophota bacterium
TTCTCCGCAAGATACTCGGAAGGCGTGATCATGCGGATGGTCTTCTGGTCAAAATAAACTTTACGCAGGAGAAAATCAAGCCACATCGGGCCTTCGTACCACCAATGACCGTACAATTCCGCATCATAGGGGGAGACAATAAGGGGCTTTTTCTGCATCAGCTCGTATAGATACTCTACCTGTTTTTCGCGATTAAACATAAAATTACCGGCATGCGCTGCGGCCTTTTCCCTGGCCCAGTGCGGGTTATAAGGCTCTTTATTATTATCGTTGCCTGTAATACGGTAATATTTTATTCCGGTGTTTATCCTGACGCCATCGGGATGTATATAAGGGCGGATGTATTCGAAATCCAGGTCGAAACCGATATCGCGGTAAAACTCCCGGTAGACATAATCCCCAGGATAACCCTCTATCGAAGACCAAACCTGCTTCGAGGATTCCAGGTCCCTGCCAAAACAGGCTACGCCGGACTTGCAATATACAGGGGCAAAGACGCCATATTTAGGCCTGGGCGAGCCGTGCAATATACCGTGCGCATCGGTTAAAAAATACTTTATCCCCGCTTCTTTAAGTATTTCATCGTCTGGCGGGTTATATCCGCACTCAGGCAGCCATATCCCCCTGGGCTTTCTGCCAAAGACCTTTTCATAATGGCTGGCAGCTACTTTTACCTGAGCCCTTATTGAAGGCTTGGTCACATCCATCAAAGGAAAAAAGCCGTGCGTTGCCCCGCAGGTTATTATCTCTAAATTACCGGCGTCCTGAAAGGCCTTAAAGGCAAATACAAGGTTGCGGTTATACCTTTCAAAGACATTCCTGGCCTCATAGAAACGCGCCAGGTACATATTCGCCAGGTTGTTAAATTCCGGCTGCCAACGCGTCCTCTCCACTTCCTTATGCGCCAGCTCTATAAGTTTATTGATATGCTTGAGGTATCTTTCCTGCAACAGGTTATCCCCGAGCATCGAGATCAAAGTCGGAGTCAGAGAGATAGTCAGGCGAAAATCAACCTTATCGTTTAATAGCCTTTCAAAGACCAGGATCAAGGGGATGTAGGTTTCGGTCATCGCCTCATAAAGCCAATCCTCTTCGAGAAAATCCTCATGCTCCGGATGGCGCACAAAAGGAAGATGGCTATGCAGCACCAGACATAAATAACCCTTGTTCATAAAAATACCCCTGGATTGAAAGTATTTAGCCTATTTTGTTTCCTTGGTTACCACGGGAGTGATGGTCCTGGTCTCCGCTGCATCAGCGGATGTTGCCTGGACAGGTATCACCTGTCTTCCGTCGGGAAGTGCGAAGCGTAGAGTAAAAGTACCGTCTGGCCTCAGGCGTATATCTTTGCCCTGCACGGTCACTTTAGCGTCAGGCTCAGTCGCCCCATACACGATCAATTCTGTATTTACCACCATCCAGAATTGTCTTTCTTTTACCGGTTTCTTGACCGGGCTACTACTCATCCCTACAGAGGCTACGGCACCCGAGGAAAAAAATTCCCTCTTCATCTTCTCCTGCCAGCCTTTTCCTACAGGCGAGCTCCTGCCAAAACCAAAACCCATGCCATACAACCTGGCAAACATATCTTCGGGAATCATCCACTCTTCATCCGTAATCCAAGAAGACCCTTCTAGAGGCGTGCGCACGGTGTTAGAACGCACAATAGTAATAAAATCTCCGTTGGCAAGACGCAGGCCTACATCCACGCACCAGGACCTGCCCGGCCCGCCGGCGTCTATATACCAGTTATTCGCCTCTGGATTAATCTCTATATCGAAGAAGCTATGCGCATTGCTGCCGTTAAAGATAATATCGCTTACATCGTAGACACGTATTACCATCTTTGAACTATAGAAGGCATCTCCCAGCCTTGCCTTTAAATTATCGAGTGTTCCGCCGGTGATCTCCCAATAGGCATGCAGCCACCAGGGGTCGCGCACCTGAAGGACAACCTTATCCTCTCCATAGCCCCAGGGGACCTCCTGCGGCATTCTCCATGGTTGGCGGCTAGGCTCAGGATGCGAAAACTTTGTCTGCCCTACTGCGGTCTCACGGACCCCTAAGGTTTCTTTCTTTGCCTCTTCAGGGGCCTTTTTCTTTAAAGCTGACCCTGCCGTCCTAGATAGAGATTTCTTATTTTGGATTATTTTTTTTAACCCTTCTTTTATTTTACGTAATATCGCCATATCTCTCCTCCTGTATCAAAGCTCTTTTATCAGAATAAAAAAGGGGATAACTAATCCCCTTTGAAGAAAAAACTTAAAAAGCAGCTTAAGGCAACCCCAGCCTACTTCATTGTTTAGACTTGACTGACTTATTAGTTACCAAGGCTTCCTTCAGATCTTCTTCCAGGGCCTCTTTAAACTTGGTTACCTTCTGCAATTCTTCTCTAAGGCTCTGATTTACTAACTGCTCCTGCAACAGGGCCTTTTCGCTGGCCTGGCGCCCTGCCTTCTCTTCTTCTAATTGTTGGGTAGCGGCTGCAAGCTGTTTTTCTACGCTTGCCTTATCTTGGCTGGACTTGCTCATCCTCTCCTCTAACTCAAGCCTGGCAGCCATCTCTTTATCGCGGGCACTTTTGTTGCGTAAAGAGCTATTACAGGAACTTAACGTCCCGATAAAAAATATTACCGTTAATATGCCTAATATTAAAATAACCCTGTTCTTTAAACTCTCTTCCATTGCTATATCCTTTATTTAAGATTTTCCTCGGGTTCAAGGAGTTTCTCTCTCTTGTTAATTGAAGCTGTTGATTTTGTAAGGTCAGGCAGTATCACTATCTCAACCCTGCGGTTTAAACGCCTGCCTTCTCTAGTATCGTTTGAGGCAACCGGACGATATTCGCCGTAACCTATTGCCGATATCCGCGCTGGCAAGATCCCCTTTTCATCCACCAGGTAATGCAGGACAGAGAGGGCGCGTGCAGTGGATAACTCCCAGTTAGACCTCCATCCGGAAGCCTTAATCGGCTCGTTATCGGTGTGGCCCTCGATGCCTATATCCAATTTCGGTACGTTGTTTTTCAATACGTTGTTAACCTTATCCAGAATAGGCATTGCCTCTTGCCTTACCTTGGCCTTACCAGAATCAAAAAGTACATCACCAACTACGGTAATAACCAGGCCTCGCTCCATCATCTGCAGCTTAACCTGTTTATCGCTTATCTCCTGCCTCAAATTATCCTCCAGTATACGCCTTGCGCGGTTTAAGTCATCCAGCTGCCTGGAGAGCTCTTCGATCTTCTGGATATCGGAACGCCTCCCCTTTTGGATGATAAATGTACACCCCGATAAAAAGCTAATTATAAAAACTATAAGTAAAATTTTGGCCAACTTGAATTTATTTGTCATAACTACCTCCCTTTATTTTTGATATATTCACTATAACACAAGCGATAATACCAGTCAAGCGAAACTTACATTAATGTAAGTTTCGCTTGATCCCGCTGCGATGTGCAGCGGGATCTTCCTTAATTCGTAATCTCCTCAGACAAATATCGTATCTTCCCTGCCTGAGCCCACCGAAACTATAGAAACTTTAGTCCTTAAAATCTCCTCTAGCCTGAAAATATAATCACGGCAATTCATAGGTAACTCTTTATAACTTCTAGGCTTACGGCAGGATTTCTCCCATCCGGGCATATCTTTATATACGGGCCTGGCCTTATTTAGTACTTCTAAATCATGGGGGAATTCTCTAAATATCTTACCTTTATATTTATAGGCCGTGCATAGTTTAATCTTCTCCAGGCCATCCAATACATCAAGCTTCATTATTGCAAATTCCGATACCCCGTTTAAAAGCACTGCCTCTTTAACCATTAGGCTATCAAACCAACCGCACCTGCGCGGCCTTCCTGTGGTAGCCCCGAACTCCGAGCCGCGCTCGCGCATTACCTTACTAAAGGCAGGCGAAAACTCGGTAATAAAAGGCCCCTCTCCTACCCTGGTAGTATATGCCTTAGCTACTCCGATAACCTTATCTATCTTATCCGGAGAGATGCCTGTGCCGATACAGGCGCCTCCTGAAGTAGCGGAAGAGGAGGTGACAAAAGGATATGTCCCGAAATCAATATCCAAAAATGTCCCCTGCGCCCCCTCTAATAATATGTCTTTTTTCTGGGCGATTGCCTTGTTTAAAAGTATCGCAGTATTACAGATATATTTTTCAAGGGTCTTTGCGTAACCCAGATACTCTTTAGAGAGTTTATCAAAGTTAAATCCGGGGTGCGCGTAGACTTTTTTAAATATCTCGTTCTTCTCTTTAAGATTGTCCTTAAGTTTCTCCTTGAAGATCTTGGCATTTAAGAGATCTGCCATACGGATCCCGCAGCGGTTAATTTTATCCGAATAGCAGGGACCGATACCCCTTCCGGTAGTGCCTATCTTGTTAGTGCGCTTACCCTCGCGCAGCTGATCCAGTATCTTGTGATACGGAAGAATCAGGTGGGCCAGGTCTGAAATCTTAAGCCGGCCAGCGATAGAAATATTTGCGCTGGATAATCCTTCGATCTCTTTAATCAGCGCCTGCGGATCCACTACCACGCCGTTTCCGATACAACAGATCTTACCGGGATGTAATATTCCGGAAGGTATAAGATGAAACACATAACCCTTACCCCCGACTACTACGGTGTGGCCGGCGTTACTGCCGCCCTGATAACGCACGATATAATCGACCCGCGCAGAGAGGATATCGATAATCTTACCCTTACCCTCATCCCCCCACTGCGTTCCAACAATTACTATATTCATCTAATCCCCTTTGTTAACGGAAAATCCAAAATCGAAATATTACCAAATCCCAAACAAATCACAAATCCAAAATCCCAACTTATTTGGGATTTCCCATAGGGTTACGGCTCCATGGTGAATATCTTGCGAGCGATATCCGGGTGTTTGGCGATAAACTTTAATTCATCGTCGACCAGTGGTTTCTGGTTATGCACGTTAGCGTATCTTACTAGCTCAAGAATCTCA
>VGKF01000080.1 GCA_016867175.1 Candidatus Omnitrophota bacterium
AACCCTTTTGCCTGCAGGGATAATACGATGCACGTGCAGAGGCTCTGAGATTATCTCTCCCACGCGCATCTTGGGGTTGAGGCTATTATAGGGATTTTGAAAGATTATCTGCACGTCTTTTCTAAAATTGCTTATCCTGCGCTGATCAAAGATAACTTCACCGCTGGTAGCCGGTATTAATTTAAGCATTACCTTGGCCAGGGTAGTCTTTCCACAACCTGACTCACCTACTATCCCCAGGCTCTGGAACTGCTCAAGCGATAAACTCACCCCATCCAGGGCCCTGACTAAGCCGGCCTCTTGCTTAAAAAGCCCCTTCTCAATATTAAAATCTTTATGTATATCCCTTAGCTCTATTAACATAATCTGAATCTCGGCGGGCAAAGGACCGCGCCATGGCTAACCTGAAATACTTGAGCGGCCCTGGGCCGCGAAAATATAAGTAAGTTTAAGTAAATTAAAGTAAGTTTGAGTAATCCCAAGTAACTTAGAGCTTGCCGATCTTTTCATAGGCCTGAATTAATTCTCTTGTGTGAAAATGTTTTGGAGAGCTAAAAATTTCCGCACAGCTTCCTTCTTCTACAATTTTACCCTGATACATTATAGAAACCCTATCCGCGATCCTTTTAGCGATAGATAGATTATGGGTAATAAAAAGAAGGGAGAAGCCCAGCTGCCTCTTTAGCTGCATAAGCAACTGCAAAATCTCTGCCTCTATGGTTACATCGAGTGAAGTAGTCGGCTCATCCGCGATCAAAAGCTTTGGCTTACAGGCCAGGCTCATGGCAATGAATGCGCGCTGGTTCATCCCTCCGGAAAGCTGATGCGGATAACTTTCTGACACCCTTTGCGTGTCATTTATCTTAACCTGCTGTAATAGTTCTAGCGCCGCAAGGCCTGCCTCCTCCCTGCTTTTACGCTGGTGTAGCATAATCACCTCGCTAATCTGTGAGCCGATAGTATAAACCGGGTTTAGAAAACTGCTTGGCTCCTGGAATATATAGGCGATCGAGCTCCCGCGGACATCTGCCAGGGCCTTTTCATCCAGCTTTAATAAATCTTCCCCGCCGAAATAAACTTCACCTGCTATTATGCGCGCATTTGCCGGTAATATTTTAGTGATGGCGAAGCTCGTTATGCTTTTCCCCGAACCGGATTCACCTGCCAAAACCATGGCTTCGTTATGGCCTATCTTAAGGTTAACCCCCTTGACTGCTTCAATGCTCTTGCCCCCTAAAGAAAAACCGACTCTTAGATTATTAATGCTCAATAAATTCTGCATAGCTATCCTATTTCTTTCTTTAAGCCCTCGGCAAAGATATTAAAGCCTAATATGGTAATCAGTATGCTAAGGCCCGGAAAAACCGTAATCCACCAGGCAACGCCAAGAGTTGATTTTGACTCAATTAAAATATTCCCCCAGCTGGCTGTAGGCGGCTGAACCCCAAGGCCTAAGAAACTTAAACCTGACTCAATCAGGATCGCCGCAGAAACTCCTAGCGTGGCATTGACTAATATAGGAGTAAGGGCATTAGGAATTAAGTGGCGCAGGATAATCCTAAAGTGAGTTGCGCCGATTGCGGTGGCTGCCTGGATGAACTCGCGTTCTTTTAGCGAAAGGATCTCTGCGCGCACAAGGCGCGCTACCCCCATCCAGCTGGTCAGGCCTATAATCAGCATGATATTAAAGACTGACGGCCCGGCAATAGCAGTGACTGCCAGGATAAGATAAAAGGTAGGAAAACATAGCATTACATCCACCAGGCGCATCAACAGCATATCAAGGAACCCTGCGTAGAATCCGGCAAGGCAGCCTATACTTAAGCCTATTAAAGTGGCTATCCCCACCGCAACCAGGCCAACGCTTAATGAAATACGGGCGCCGTAAATTATACGGCTTAAGAGGTCGCGTCCCAGGCTGTCTGTCCCCAATAGATGCGCTGACGAAGGCGCGCTCAACAGGTTATCCTGATTTATGGCTGCCGGGTCATAGGGGCTTAAGAGCGGAGCAAAGGCCGCTACGCAGGATAAAGCGATGATAAAAACTATTCCGCTGATCAATGCCCTGTTCTTCATTTTTTATACCTTATACGCGGGTCAACATAAGCATAGCTTATATCCGCAATTAAATTCCCTAACATGGTCAAAATTGCAACCAAAACTACCTCAGCCATGATTAAATTTATATCGCGCATCATTGCCGCCTCATAAAATAACTTGCCTATACCGGGTATGGAGAATATGGATTCAAAGATAATGCTCCCTCCTAATAACCCCGGGATGGAAAGCCCGACTATTGTTACCAAAGGAAGCAGAGCGTTACGCAGGGCATGCTTATAAACTACCAGTTTCTCCGAGAGGCCCTTTGAGCGCGCAGTATAAATATAGGGTTGAGATAAAGCCTCGAGCATTCCTGAGCGCATATAACGGCTTAAACCGGCTATCCCTCCTATGCTTGAGACGATAACCGGAAGAACCAGGTGCCGGGATAGATCCGCTAACTTCCCCCACCAGCTTAAATATTCAAAATCTAAAGAGGTAATCCCTGAAATGGGCAGCCATTTTAATTGTATGCAAAAAAGCTGCATAGCTAAAAGCGCCAGCCAAAAAGTAGGCGCGGCAAAGAAAAGAAAGGTTAGGAATGTTGTAATATGGCCAAAGGCTGTATTAGCTTTTAGCGCTGCCTTCACTCCTATGGGAATAGCAAAGAGAAATAAAAATAATAAAGAAAGGATATTGATGGTCAGCGTTACGCTGAGCCGCTCCATAATCTTATCCACGACCAGCCTTCCGTCGCTTATGGAACGGCCGAAATTAAAACGCAGCATATTCCAGAGCCAATTTTTATATTGCACCAATAGCGGCTTATCCATCCCCTCAAGTTTCTCTAATCTTTTGATCTCCTCCAGCGAAATCTTCGGGTTAAGCGATTGCTGCAGCATCACCGGTTTGCCGGGAGCCATCCTGATCACAAAAAAACTGATCAGGGTTATTCCCAAAAGAAGCGGGATAATAGCAATTAGTCGTTTAGCCAGATATGTAATCATTCTGTTACGCGGCTGTAGCGCTGCTCTTTTTTAGGGACCCACCAGTCAATCAGGTTATATCCGATGCCGATTGGTTCCTGTTTTATCCCCTGAAATCTGCTATGGATAACAAACAGGCTATCCGGCGCGTATAAAAACATGTAGGGCTGCTCATCATAGAGTATTTCATGGATACGGTTGTAACAGGCCTTACGCCTGGCCTGGTCAAAAACGCGGCGGCCCTCGGTCAGAAGCCTATCTACCTCATCATTGCGGTAACCGATAAAATTAAACTCACCCTCCCTGGTCTTTGAAGAATGCCAGATATCATAATTATCAGGCTCACGCGGCAGGCTCCAGCCTAAAAGCACTGCCTCAAACTTTCTCTTGTTGATATACTCTGATAAAAAAACACTCCACTCTACCACCTTAATCTTCATCACTACCCCTACATCCTTAAGCCGGAGTTGAATGATCTGGGCGCTCTTGAGCCTTTCCTCATTACCCTGGTTAGTAATCAGGGTAAATATAAATTTTTCTCCGTTCTTTTCAAGAACACCGTCGCCATCGGCATCGCTCCAGCCTGCTTCTTTAAGAAGCTGGCGGGCTTTATCAGGGTCAAAATTAATCGGCTTAACGTTATGATTATAAGCCCAGGACTCAGGGTAAAACGGCCCGGTGATAGGCTGACCCAGGCCAAGAAAGACCATCTTGATCAACTCTTCTTTATCCACCGCGTAATTAAGCGCCTGGCGCACGCGCTTATCCGTAAACTTTTCATCGCGTAAGTTATAAGCCAGGTAGGTATAAACGAAGCTGGAGAGTTTAAACTTACGGTAGTATCGCCTAAAGAAAGCAGTATCAGTCTGGCGCAGATACTGTAAAGGAGATAAACCCGCGCTATCCACTCCTTGCGCCTGTAACTCAAGGAATATGGTTGACTCATCTGATATCACCCGAAAAATATAGCGGTCAAGGTTCGGCCGATGCTGGAAATAATCCGGGTTTGCCACTAACTCTATCTTCTCCTGGCTCCTCCAGCGTTTGAATTTAAATGGTCCTGTGCCCACGGGATTGCGCGAAAATGAAGAAGTATTTAAGTCCTGCCCTTCCAGGATATGCTTAGGCAGAATTGACATCCCCCAGCTGGAGAGCGCCGGGACAAAGGGCTCTTTATAAACAACCTTCAGAGTATAGTCATCTATAACCTCAAGTGAGCGCACCCGCTCAAAATCCCCTGAATAAGGAGTCTTGACTTTTGGGTCAATGAGCTTTTGATAAGTAAAGGCTACGTCGGCTGCGCTAAAAGGATAGCCGTCATGCCAGCGCACATTCTTCTTAAGATGGAAGATGATGGCCAGGCCCCCCTCTTTTATCTCCCAACTTTCTGCTAAATCAGGAGTGAGGTTTATCTCTTTGTCGTATTTAACCAGGCCGTTAAAGATAAGGCCTGCGACCTCACTTGAGGCTGTATCTGAGGCAAGGATGGGGTTAAGCGTGCGGGAGTCGGCAATTGATGCGCTCACCAAGGCATCGCCATGATCCTGGGAGAGCGCCGGGGTAAGAGAGATAAAAAAAGCTATCACTAGAAGTGATAGCTTGATCATGGGAGCCGCAATATTTTTTACCACTTATATTTTATTTTTGCTGCGGTACTACCTTGCCATCCTGCACTTTTACTGCCTGGGCTGCTGCCGCAGCTACTGCGGAAGCTGTATCCTGGCCTGTGCCGGAAGCTAGCGGGGCAACCGGCTGCGCCTGCGTCTTAGCATCCTTCATTAAAGAGCGGCTCTGTTTTGCCGATAATAAAGCAAGGCTCAGGCAGGTAATAAAAAAGAATACCGACAAAATTGTGGTAGTGCGCGTGAGAAAGGCGTTGGTCTTAGTACCAAACATAGACT
>VGKF01000081.1 GCA_016867175.1 Candidatus Omnitrophota bacterium
GGTTAACCAAGATAGCTCGCCCTATGCGGTATTTGCTATGCTTTTATTCTGGAATAAGCAGTTTTCGCCAGGGATCACCAAATATATGGCGGCTCTGGGGAGGGTAGATTTAAAGATAATATTTTTTGTCTTGGCCCTGGTTACTATTGCGCTTTACCGCAAGGCTCGGGGCGAGAAATTTACGCTTACCTATTCTATTGCTACCAGCGGATTTTTAGGGATGTTGGTGAGTTTAGTTTTGATCTTTAGCTTTCAGGTGAGTTTTGGCTACCTTTATCATAAGATCGGCCTGTTGATCAGCATATTTATGGCAGGGATAGGCCTGGGGAGCCTGATTATGGCAAGGGCTGCGACGAGGCTGAATAATAAGATTAAACTGTTTATCGGCTTAGAGATAGCCTTGATTTTATATGCCTTTATCTTAGCAGCCATAGTAACTAGTGTGAGTTGGCAGGCACAATTAGTATATGCCCTGCTCTTTTTTAGCTGCGGCTTACTTATGGGCCTGGAATTTACCCTGGCGAGCGCAATATACCCGGCAGGAGAGGCTAAGGCAGGAAGCAGCGCAGGCTCGCTTTATGCCGCGGACTTAGCCGGTGGGTGGCTCGCAGGGATAGTAGGAGGCGTAGTATTATTGCCTGTGCTGGGGTTATTTAATAGCTGTATGGTAATTGTCTTATTCAAGCTCAGCAGCCTTACCCTGCTCTTCAGAAAAAGGGGACGTTCCCCTTTTTCTTGAGAAATAGAAACGTCCCCTTTTTTCCAAAGCTTGATGTGCCAATTTGGCACATCAAGTTAAACAGAGAAATATAAACATCACTTTTATTTAGTTAGATTTAACCCTCTTTCGCGTCTATTAATAATAGAAAGGGGGATAAAAATGACTAATCTAATTTCTGCTGAAGTAATAGCTACAAAAATTTTAATTATTAGAGGTAAAAGAGTAATGGTAGATAGTGATTTGGCTGTACTTTATGGAGTAAAGACAAAAAGGTTAAACGAACAGGTAATAAGGAATAGAAGGAGATTCCCAGAAGATTTTATGTTTCAACTTACGGAGGTAGAAACTGATTTTTTGAGGTCGCATTTTGCGACCTCAAAGCGAGGCGGTAGAAGGTATCTTCCTTACGTCTTTACTCAAGAAGGTGTAGCTATGCTTTCAAGTGTTTTAAACAGCGAGCGCGCAATTTTAGTCAATATACAGATAATGCGCGCATTTGCGCAATTAAGACGCATGCTTTTAACTAATAGCGGTCTTAGGCGTAAGATTGAGGAAATGGAAAAGAAGTATGATAAGCAGTTTGCGATAGTATTTCAGGCTATTAAACAATTGCTTGAACTACCTACGGCTAAGGAGAAAAGATTAATTGGGTTTCAAAACCACAAGTGAGGTGAGTTAGATGAAGAAGGCTAGATTAGAGAAAGTAGATGTCCACTTAAAAGAAGAGTTAAAAAACGAAAGATTCAGAAGGGCCTATAAGATTGAAAAGGCAAAGGTTGCGTTTGCCCAGAAAATAGCTAAATCATAAAAAGGGAAGCGACCCCTTTTTTAGGTTAACCCAAAGTGAATTTTAGAGGTGCCAAAATGTCACCTCAAAAAGAGGCGAGATAGATACGCTCCCCTTTTATCAAAGATTTTGATTGACAAGCGTAATTTACGGTAGTAGGATTTGTTTAGATTTCTAAACACGTGTTTAGTAAACTAAACAATAGGAAAGTGCTTTATGAAAATCAATAACCCTTTAGATAAAATCTTAGATAATGAGGCAAAGGTTAAAATCCTGCGGTTTCTTTTTAAAACAAATGCAGAATGGAATGGCCGCCAGATTGCGAAAGAAATAGGCGTAACTCCGGCTACGGCTCATAAGGCGCTGCAGGCTTTAAATAAAGAAGGGGTGCTTTTGTTGCGTAATATGGGTAAGACCCACATCTATACTTTAAATCAGGGTAATTTTACTATTTCAGATATGCTCGAGCCTTTATTTGCCAGGGAAGAAGAGGTAATGGGCCGAATTATTAACGTAATAAGAAAAAGGGTAGCTGCTTCTGACATAAGGAGGGATCTCGTTAGCGTTGCTTTATTTGGGAGCGTGAGCCTACGCAGGGAGCATTCCGCAAGCGATATAGACGTAGTTGTTATTATTAAAGATTCAAAGAGTAAGACTAAGGCTAGACTATTTTTTGAAGATGTAGATAAGAAAATTGCCGATGTTTTTGGGAATACCCTTTCGCCCTATATAAATACGGAATCTGAATTTAAGGCCAAACACAAAAAAGGTCTCGCCGTAATAAATAATATATTAAAATCCAATAAGCTTATCTACGGCAAGGAGCTTGAAAGAATAATATGACTCCTAAGAAGTTAAAGACCAGGGCAGTAGAAAAGAGCAGTTTTAGGATTTATCTTGAAAAGGCAAAAGATTTTTACGACACTATGCTTAGGGCTAAAGATACTGGTAAATGGACTGCAGTTGGCTTGAATGCCGTGCATTGCGCTATATCTTGTTGCGATGCTATGTTAGTTTTTCACCTTGGAATACGCTCGATAGGCGAAGACCATATACAAGCAGCAGATCTGCTAGCTCGGATACCTCAAGAGGGAATAAGCAGTGAGATTATTGCGCTCAAAAGAATTATTGCTAAGAAGAACCTGATAGCTTATGAATGCAGAGAGTTTCGGCAGACAGAAGCCATTGATATACTAAAGCTAACAGAAAGATTTTATAACTGGGTATTTTCCAGCCTGCCAACTATAAAATAAAAAGGGGACGTTTCTATTTTTTTGAAAAAAGGGAAACGTCCCCTTTTTTGTTGACATAAAAGGGAATTTCGTATATATTAGGGATTCAATTTGAAGGAGAGTCTTATGGCAAAGTTGACCATAAAGGATATTGAGCTGAAAAACAAAACGGTTCTTATGCGCGCGGATTTCAATGTGCCGCAAGATGAGGCGCTTAAGATTACCGATGATACCCGCATACGCGCAACCTTGCCTTCCATAAAATATATCTTAGAGAAGGGCGCCAGGAAGCTGGTTTTGATGAGCCACTTAGGCAGGCCTGATGGCAAGGTAGTAGCTAAATATAGCCTCAAACCTGTAGCAGAGAGATTGGCTAGCCTTTTGGGTGAGCCGGTTGAGTTCCTGGATGATTGCGTAGGAGATAATATAAAGCAAGAGGTAAATTCAGCCAAAGAAAGAGTAGTCTTATTAGAAAATTTAAGGTTCCACGCTGAAGAGGAGGCAAATGAGCCTGGTTTTGCCAAGCAACTCGCTTCCTTAGCTGAGATCTACGTTAATGACGCCTTTGGCACAGCGCACCGTGCGCATGCTTCAACAGAGGGAGTAACGCATGACCTAAAAGCAGCAGCAGGGTTCCTCTTAGGAAAAGAGATAGAATATTTAGGTAATGCCGTACAAAACCCTAAGAGGCCGTTTATGGTCATCCTGGGAGGGGCTAAGGTTTCAGATAAGATCGGTGTTATAGAGAACCTGCTGCCAAAATGCGATGCCATTATCATCGGCGGCGGCATGGCCTATACATTTTTAAAGGCGCAGGGTAAGGCAATCGGAAACTCCAAGTTAGAAAAAGAAAAGCTGGATTTAGCTAAAGAGATTCTAAATAAGGCCAAGGAATTAAAAAAGGATATTCTTCTCCCAATAGATAACCTGGTAGTTGATAAGATCGACCCGGCTGCGAAGTCAGAGATCGTGGGAGATGAGATTCCCGAAGGAAAGATTGCCGTAGATATAGGGCCAAAGACTATAGGGCTTTTCAATTCAAAGTTAAAATCAGCTAAGACTATAGTCTGGAACGGGCCTTTAGGCATATTTGAGATGGATGCCTTTGCTAAAGGGACACTTGAAGTAGCTAAGTTTATCGCTACCTTAGGCGTCACTACTATTATCGGCGGCGGAGATACAGCTGCAGCAGTGGCAAAGTTTAAACTAGAAGATAAGATGACCCATATCTCAACCGGCGGCGGAGCAAGCCTGGAGTTCTTAGAGGGTAAGCTCCTTCCGGGCGTAGCAGCCCTTTCGGAGAAATAGCATGAGAAAGTTTATTATTGCCGGAAACTGGAAGATGTATAAGAATATTGGCGAGGCAATAGATTTAGCCAATGGCCTCAAGCGCGAGCTCTTTGAGTTAAGCGGCGATGATATAGATATTGTGCTCTGCCCGCCATTTACTGCGCTCTCGGAAGTGGCAGAGGTGCTCGCTGAATCCAACATCGCCCTGGGTGCCCAGGATATGTACTGGCAGGAGGAGGGCGCGTTTACCGGAGAGGTATCGCCTTTAATGCTTAAAGATGCCGGAGCTAAATTCGTGATTATCGGCCACTCTGAAAGAAGGCAGTTCTTTGCTGAGACAAACGAAAGCGTGAATAAAAAGATAAAGGCAGCCTTAAAGCATGAGCTTACCCCGATAGTCTGCGTAGGAGAGAGCCTCAAAGAAAGAGAGGCAGGCCAGACTTTTAAGGTCTTAGATGACCATATCCAAAATGGATTAAGTGATATCAGCGCAGCCGAGATGTTAAAATTAGTAATTGCTTATGAACCGGTCTGGGCAATCGGCACAGGTAAGACCGCTACCCCTGTCCAGGCCCAGGAGGCACAAAATTATATTAGGGATTTATTGCGAAAGTTGTATAATAAAGAAGTAGCTGCCGAGGTGCGCATTCAATACGGCGGAAGCGTGAAGCCTGAGAATACCGCGGAGTTAATGCAGCAGCCTGATGTAGACGGCGCATTGGTAGGAGGGGCAAGCTTGAAGATAGAGAGCTTCGCTGAAA
>VGKF01000082.1 GCA_016867175.1 Candidatus Omnitrophota bacterium
CCGGGATGCTCTGGGAGATATAACGCACTGCCTCGATAATACAAACACGTATGGCTTTCTCCATGGGCGTATTGGCATAACCGGATAATCCGGCACCCAGGCCCCACTTTCCCATAAAACCTATTCCAATCCCGCCGGCAACATCAGAGGCCTGGCCTTGTACGCGCGTAGCAGCCAATACCTCAGAGGTTGAGGTATCCACGATGCGGATATCTAAAGCCATATGCGCCTTGTTAAGCGCCCCTCCTATTATGCCGCCCAAGATACCGCTCCCCACCCCGCCGCCTCCTCCGATACCGGCGCTTCCGCCTGAGGCCTGCGGCTCAAACTCAGTAACTGCGGCAGTAATGATTAAATCCGCAGTCTTGATTTTACCCCTCTGCGGCCCTCCGATACCCTGCTCGGCAGCGCCAGAAGAAGAAAGTTCCTGCTCCTGCATAACCGCGCTCAATGTCTGGCGCTCAAGGACCGAAAAACGGCTGCTATTGATGAGCGCGGTCACCAGCATCTCGCGCAGCCCTGAACCGATCTCTCCTGTGGCCTTGGCTGCCTTAACATCAAAATCAGCTACTGCAATGCGCGCCCTGGGTCCTGAATATGGCGGTAACGCTGCAGCTCCTGCATTATTATCCACCTGCGCCGTGGGCTGCCAGGCTGCATAGGCAAAAGAAATAGTAACCCCGCATAATAAAATAGCAGCTATTATAAATCTCTTCATTGTATTTTACCTCCTTAAACAGACTCCTAGATTTTCTATTTCTATTTCAGATAAGCCCTTATTATTTTTTGCTCATTTCTAGGTTTATCCGAGGAATCGGTATCAACAGACTCAATCTTCTGAACTACATCGTAGCCTGAAACCACCTCGCCGAATATAGTATGGCGCATATTAAGCCATGGCGTGGGTGCCGTGGTGATAAAAAACTGGCTGCCGTTGGTATTAGGCCCGGCGTTGGCCATAGCTAATAAACCTGGGCGGTCAAATTTAACCCCTGCACTCACCTCGTCCTCAAAAGGGCTTCCCCAACAAGACCCGCCCCCTCGACCTGTCCCCGTGGGGTCGCCTCCCTGAATCATAAAACCCTTGATTACCCTATGGAAGATTACCCCATTGTAATAACCTTTGGCAATCAAGGTGCTAAAATTTTCGCAAGCACGAGGCGCTAGCTGCGCCAGAAGCTTAATCTCTATTATCCCCTGATTAGTTTCTAAAACCATGATATTGTCAGCCACTTTTTGCTCCTGCGCGTAGACAGCGTTAATAAAGAAAGTACTAAGCAGTATTATAAATACTGTCCTCATCTTTTTTACTTTTACAAAATAACTTAACTATTCTTCTGTGCGATATCCCCGGCTATAGGAAGCTTAAAATCCTCTCCCTGGTAAGCCTTGAGCATAAGGATCACCCAGAGTATAAGCGAGCCAAGGCCAATAAGAAAAGAAATCAATCCGCCTATAAAAGGCATAAAACCCAATACTATAGATACGACAAATAAGGATCCAAAGACTATTATAGACTGCATGGCATGGAAACGCACAAACTTGTTTTCTTTCTCTAACGCATAGAAAACAATACCCGTGATAAAACCTACGAGATAACTTAAAGCGGCAGCTAAATTAGGCTTCATACCGAGCGTAGTCTTACCCAGATCTCTCTGCTCCATTATACCCTCCTTTTAATGACGACACAACTTACGGAGCGTCTGCCTGACAGCGGGTAAGAAGCGAACGTAAGTTGTTGTCGGAATTTATCCCGAGCTTAGGCATACAAGTGCTTAAGCGAGGGAGCTATATATTTTAGTATTATACCACAAATTTTAAATAATTTGTTTCTCAAATTCTCTAATCTCTTTATCAATAAGGGCGATCTTTTTCTCTATCTCTTTTATGCGCTGTCCGTATGCCTTGGCCGTATCCTCATCGCGGTAAAAATGCGGCCGGGATAACGCGCGTGCCTTGGCATAACTCTCTAGCTTGAGCCTCTCTTTTTCGTTACGCAGTTTGGCTATCTTCTCCCCCAACTCTTTGTTATGGCCCTTGCGCTTCTTATCCTGCTCTTTACGCGCCCTCTCTTCTTCTTTGGCCTTACGTTTTGCCTCCTCAAGCTTTTCTTGATGAATATCCCTTGCTTTAGGTTTAAGCTCGGGGGAAAAATCTTCTCCCCTGGCTTTTTTCTCAAGGTAATAGTCAAAGCCGGAAGGAAACTTACGCACCGAGCCATCCTTAACCTCATAAACAGCATTGGCAACAGAGCGCACAAAATGTATATCGTGGCTGATAAAGGCCAGGGTCCCGCTGTATGCCAAGAGCGCCCTTATTAATGCATCTACTGCATCAACATCTAGGTGTGTAGTAGGCTCATCCAGGAGCAGAAGGTTGGGTGGATTGATTAATAGTTTTGCCAGTATTAATCTGCTCTTCTCCCCTCCTGAGAGTACCTTTACCTTTTTATAAGAATCGTCTCCGCTAAACAAGAATACGCCTAAGATAGTCCTGACATTCTCTTCGGACATATATCCCGGCGCAGCGGAATAGGCCTCCTGCAATACGCTATTCTCCGGGCTTAAGACATCCATGCGCGTCTGGGAGAAATATCCCACCTCTACGTTATGGCCTGCGATGCGGCTTCCGGAATCAATATCAACAATCCCGGCCAAGATCTTTAATAGCGTGGATTTGCCTGCGCCGTTCTCTCCCACCAGGACCGCCTTTTCATTCTGGTTAATCTCAAAATCAAAATTTTCGTATACCTTAATCTGGCCGTAAGATTTTGCGATTCTTTCAAGGCGCATCACCCTGTACCCGCTTGGCCTGGTATCCGGAAAATGGAAATTGCCTATACTCTCCCTGGGGTCGGGCGGCAGAATTATCTCATTTTCCTGCATTTTCTCTAAGGTGGTGCGCTTGGCGCGTACCGAAGAGGCCTTATTAGGCTGGGCATGAAAACGACTGATAAATTTCTCCAGCTGCTCCCTTTTCTTCTCTTGTTCTTTATATTGCTTTAGGAGATGGATACGCTTCTCTGCCTTAATCCTCTCGTAGTGTTCGAAGTTGCCGCGCACCTTAAAAATAGAGCCGCTTTCTAAAATCAGAGTGTAATTAGTCACTTCATTTAAGAAGGCGCGGTCATGAGAGATCATAATAAAGGTCCCCCTGAATCCGCCTAAGTAATCCTTAAGCCAGAGCGCTGCGTTTAAATCCAGATAATTTGTCGGCTCATCCAAAAGCAGGATATCATAGTGGCAGGTCAAGAGCTTCCCTAGCAGCGCGCGCATCTGCCATCCGCCGCTCATCTGACTTATGGGGCGGGGGAAATCCGTCTCCTTAAACCCCAGTCCCATGAGTATCTTTTTTGCTTTATACTCCAGCTCAAAATAACCCAGAGTCTCCAGCTCATGCAATATCTGGCCGTAATACCCTGAAGCCGCCTGGCCATCTTTCTCTAAATCCTCTTTTTCTTTCTTAAGCCTTACAATACCTTCGTCACCCTCAGTAAGCTCTGAAAGGACGGTATGCCCTGAATTAAAATGTGATTCCTGCGGGAGGTAGCCTATGCGGATATTCTTTACAACCTGGATCTCTCCTGCTGAAGGCTCTACTTCTTTAAGCACCATGGAAAAGAGGGTGCTCTTTCCGCTGCCGTTAGGACCGATAAGCCCGATCTTCTCCCCGACATTAATATTAAGGGAAAGGTCCTGGAATAAAACCTTCTTCCCGTAGTTCTTGGAAACTTTTGAGAATATGATCATAGTTAGCTAATTATAATACCCAAAGGCCTGATAGGCTTTGTAATCTGGTTTGTATTAAAGCCAAAACCCTAAGCGCCAATATATAGACCTGACTGAGGCATTTTCGCTGATCTTGATCTCTGACTCCCTATCCAGGGTAACCACGCCGTGCCAAATACCTTTATTCAGGACTATCGGGCGGTCAAGATAAAAACATTTTATTAACCCTGGGTCTTTGCTTTTAGCCAGATAGATCAGGCTCTTTCCCTTTACCGGCTCAAAGCTCTCAAAAGTATGGAGATGCTGCTCAAGCCTGGATATTCTTTTATCCCGCACCAATAGATACGCTATCCTCCAGCCAAAGGGTTCTTTTTCTTTCAGTATAACCCTGAATAAGTTTTTGCCTCTATCCTGCGTACCCTTATTTGGGAATTCTATTATCCGGCCGAAGGCGCGTAAGTTTTCGGCAGTTAGTTTCTGCGGGGCATACATCTTAGCTTAGTTATTCTTTAGGAATGATAATATGCAATCCAGGTTTCTTTGGGTCGCGCCCTGGTTATTCTTTATTAAATCCTGGGCTGCCTGGCCCAACTGCCGAATAACTGAAGGATCACCCAGTAAAAGCCTTACTTTGTTTTTGAGCTCTTCTTTATTTTGCACCTTTAGGGCTGCTTTGTTTTTTAAAAATAACTGCGCGATATCCCTGAAGTTAGACATATGCGCTCCGAAGATAATCGGCTTACCCAACGCTGCCGGCTCAAGTATATTATGGCCGCCCTTATTCACCAGGCTGCCACCTACAAAAACAATATGGGCAATGCTATAAAAGGAGAGCAATTCCCCTACGCTATCTAAAATATAGACTGCCTTTGAATCCTCTGCTGACTGCTCCCCTGAGCTGGTCTTGATGGCCTTAAAGCCAAGCTCCTGAGCCAAGCGAGCGACCTGGGAGGACCTCTCCGGATGGCGGGGCGCAAGGAGTAATCTTAAATCAGAAAAATCTTCTAAAAGTTCCT
>VGKF01000083.1 GCA_016867175.1 Candidatus Omnitrophota bacterium
CTATTGCTTAAGGCATGCAGATAATCCAAAGGTCCGTCAGTTTCAACTTCATAAATTACCCTGCCCCTGAATATCTTATCCTCCCATTCGTTAAGCGAGCGCTCGGTAGAGAAAGGAAACCATTTAGGAAGTTCAAAGGCAATGGCGAAAGTAGCCAGAGTAAAAAGCGATACTATTACCAGCAAAACAAGAAGGCTTATAAAGCGCCTGGACACGGGACCATCTCCTTATTTGTCTATTATACCGCCTTTAATGCCTGAAGTGAACAAAAATCCTGCCGAAGTTTTTGTCGTCTTTTTCAATGCGCTGGTAGAGCTTTTTTATGCGCGGCTCTTCTAAAAAGCGCAGGACGCTCTTCTTAAGCTGGCCGCTGCCTTTACCTGGAATTATCTCAACCAGCTCTATCTTTTTATCTAGCGCCTGCTGAATTACGCGGTTAAGTTCTGCCTCTATCGCGCGGCTGTTAGAAAATATACCATGCAGATCTAATTTAAGCCTTCCCACGGCTGCCCCTTTTTTTACGCCTGGATTTAACCACCTCGCACAGATACCTGGCTATAGGGGATATCTTATCTTTCTCGTAAGGAAACTCCCTACAGTGCTCAGGCTTCAGGCGGTAATCAATCTTATGTATGGCGCAAAGCCCGTCTTTAGTGATAAAGGTGCAGGGCTCATCCTCAATACTCGTCCCTACCCGGTATCCGGAAGGGTAATCATCATCTTTCTCCAAATGAAAGAAATCCCCTCCTTTTATCCCCAGATTAAGGATCTTCTTTGCCTCCTCTAAATCTACCCATGCCCCCAGGCGGCAGCACCTGGACTGAGCCTTACATACGTGACATTCAATAGTATTCTTTTTTTTCATATTTTTTTATCACTCATCTCTCTGTTTTTATCTTATAATTTCCTCTATTATCTACGGTCACTATTATAGTGCCGTTTGTGTCAGTGCGGTAAACTTTCATATTTTTCTTCCTGAGCGTAGCTAAGGTTAAATCCAGGAGCTCTTCTCTGCTATTATCAGTGCTTATAATCGCAACCTCGGCAGAGACTGAATCCAAAAACCCTTGCGAGGTCGCATCATCACGGCCATGATGGCCAATTTTTAGGATATTGGATTTTAAATCCGAACCCTCTTTTAACAATTTCTCTTCTGATATTTTATTTAAGTCAGCTGTAAGCAGGCAACTGAAATTATTAAAGCTTAATTTAATGACTAGGGAGTTCTCGTTGAAAGATCCTGCCTGGGTATCCGGGGGCCATAAGACATCCAGATTTATATCTTTTAATTTAAGTCTCCCGCCTCTCCTTAAGACCGCATATCCGGCATCTTTACGCACGAGCTCGTCATACCAGCGATATATTATATCATCCTGAGGCAGCTTTTCTCCATTATCATAGATATTTTTAACTTTAAATTTAGGCAGGATAAAAAATGCGCCGGAGATATGATCCAAGTCAGGATGGGTCAGGATAAGATGATCTATCCTGCTAACCCCCTGCCTTTTTAAATAATCTACTATTTCATAACCTTTTAAAAGAGTGCCGCTATCTACAAGGGCACACCACCCTGAGGACTGAATCAGGATAGCCTCTCCGTATCCCACATCTATAAAGTGTATCTTTATGAAGCTGCGGTTAAAAATTCCGGCATTAATTAATAGCAATATGGATATAGTTATAATTAATATTGCCGATCTTTTCTTCATCGGATTACAGATAATAAAACGCCGAAAGATACGCTTACTACATTGGTAAGCATGTCGCGTATCTCACATACGCGGTAAGGCAGGAGTTTCTGGAAACCCTCATCCAGGACTCCCACTAAAGAAGCGAAGAGCAAGGCCATTATTATATTCCTGAAGGAGGACTTGTCCTTATTTAAATCGCGGCAGGCCAGCCACCCAAGCAGGCCGTATTCTATTATATGGAATTTCTCGGTAAAAAAAGGCTGCCTCCAGGCGAAAAGGAATGCCAAAACTATTACTACTAGCTTAACAATAAACTTGGATATATTAAAACGCGATTTAAGGGTAAGGGCCAGGACAAGAAGAGCAAAACCTAAGAGAAAAACAATCCCTGCTGTCGCGGCATTATGCCTGCCCAGAATCCTCTGGATTAATTCCCACAGCTGCCTGGCGAAAGAGGCAGAGATAATAATATACAAAGCAAAGATAATTGTAAGTTTGGATAGCTTCATGCTGCTATTTTTATTTCTTAGGGATATAGCAGAGAGGTTTTATGCCCTGCTTTTGAAAATAGCGCTGGTGATAATCTTCTGCTTCATAAAATTCTCCTGCTTTAACAATCTCGGTGACAACCGGACTTTTAAAGCGTCTGGACTTATTCAGTATTTCTTTAGAAAGGCTCGCTTCCTTCTCCTGGACAGGGGAATGATAAAAAATCGCTGAGCGGTATTGTTCTCCTAGGTCAGGCCCCTGTTGATTTAGCGTAGTCGGGTCATGCATATCCCAGAACACATCTAAAAGCTGCTCATAGGTAACCTTCTTAGGGTCAAACTCTACCTCTACTGCCTCGGCATGCCCGGTTTTACCCGTACAGACATCCTCATAAGTAGGGTTCTTGAGAGTACCTCCGCTATATCCGGCCCTAGTAGAAAAAACCCCTTTTACATTACGGAATATCTCCTCAACTCCCCAGAAACAACCTGCGGCAAAGGTAGCTTTTTCTAACTTTGCCTTATTAAAAGGCACGAATACCAGGCTGATAGAATTAATACAATAACGCTTGCCGGTGGGGAGAGGCCCGTCATCAAATACATGACCCAGGTGCGCATCGCAGCGCGCGCATAAGACCTCTAATCTCTCCATACCAAGGCTTGAATCCGCTACTGTACGGATATTTAACGCAGAAACCGGTTCCCAGAAGCTGGGCCAGCCCGTGTGAGATTCAAACTTTTTCGCTGCGCTAAAAAGATCCGTGCCGCATCCTGCGCACTGATAAACGCCTTCTACTTTAGGGATTTCGCAAAACTTATCTAAAGGCCTTTCAGTGCCTTTCTGCCTCATCACAATAAACTGCTGGGGAGTAAGAATCTTCTTCCATTCTGCTTGGCTCTTTACCACCCTCTCTACCTCTTCTGGCTTCTGAGTAGAAGCATTAAAGATAAGGATCTTTCCGCGATCTCCTGCCTCTGCCATATTTATCACCCCCCAAAACAAAACGCACGCCAAAATTAAACTTTGCATTCGCATTTCTTACGCCTTAGGATAACCAGCTGTTTTTTATAAGAATCCACTAATTGGGACTGCCTAGCAGAGCCACGGGCTAAGAACTTTTTAAGCTCGCTCTTATGCCGGTAGTTTCTTCTAATAAACTCTTTAACCAGAAGCTCATGCCTTAAATACAAGGATTTTAACTTACCTCTCCAACGCAAGACCTCAGGATGCCGGGAATAGCCCCTTTTACCTTTAGTGATTATAGACCATATAGCATGCAGTTCACGATGCTCCCCTAAAAGATGATTCCTACATAACCTTTCTGGCTTAATATCCCAAATACGCATTGATTATATTATAGCCCTGCCCTATAAAAAGCTCAATCTCTATCTTCTCAGTTAATAGAATTAAAAGCCAGTAAATCTTCCCTTACTCTTTGAAAATTAACGGGTTTTGTGATATACTTTTATTGCCGATAAAGGTAAACCATCCGAAAGGGTGGGACACAAAGTTAAAGGACCTAAATCTCGGCCCTGGTTCCGGGACATGGTAGCCAATTGCCAAAGCGATAAAGCGTAGGTAATGTGCGTAGTTCCTTTATCGGCGTTTATTTTATCCCAACTTTTGAGTTGGGATTTTTTATTTTTAGGGGGTATTACAACAATGGGGGCTATATAGACCTATACCTCTCCCAAGCCTCTCTTATGTTGTTGAAGTGTCTTTGAGTATCCTCGGCCAGTTTATTAAGGATATACTTTAACTGCTGGGAATCAGTCTTAAAAACAGTAAAAAACTTACGCTCAATCAAGGATTCCTCTAAATCCATGGCAACAGAAAGCGCCCAAACCAGGTCTTTACCTTGTGCCTTATTAATAAGCTCACCTACATAATTATGGAAAAAGCCTATTGCCTGCATATTAAAACGATCTTGATCAAAACCTATAGCCCCGCTTTTAATCAATGGGTGGAGTGAGCGTATTGCGGCCGCATGGGCTATCTCTTCCAAAGCCAGCTGTTCCCAAAATTCCTTAGTATTTTGGAATTGCCGGCTATAAGTTTCATAAAGGAGCGCAACCGCCTCTTCGTTTTTTGCTAAACCCTCTAAGACCGCAAGCTGATCTTCGATATTCATATTTTTATTTTACTCTAGAATACAGGATTAAGCAAATGAAATTAGCTGCAGGAGGAAATAAAAAATTCAGGCGCCTAAGCTTCATGGCGCCTGAATATGTTTTATTGCCTTAATAACTTAGGAGCATTTACAGCTTTTGCAAGCCCCTGCGCCACCGCATTTACACTGATCAGCAGCACAGCAAGCAGCCCCGCCGCACTTACACTCTCCTTTAACGCAACAAGTTCCCGAGGCACAATTACATTTTGCTTAATAGAACAGCGACCTGCGGCAGCCGCAAAAGCCCCGAATCCCTGCAGGAATAAAAATGCAGCAATCAACAAAATAATAGCCAAATTTTTCATAGATAATCCTCCTCCCCTAA
>VGKF01000084.1 GCA_016867175.1 Candidatus Omnitrophota bacterium
ACAGATTTTAGCCAAACCTTTTGACGAAGAGACGATCTTTAAAGTAGCGCATGCTTATGAACAGGCGACACCCTGGCATAAGCGAAAACCAGAATTATAATATGCCTTACGAAGCAGTAATAGGACTGGAAGTGCATATCCATCTTAAGACTAAGACCAAGGCATTCTGCGGATGCTCTACAGAATTCGGGAGTCCCCCTAATTCCCAGACCTGCCCAATATGCCTGGGCTTTCCGGGGTCTTTACCGGCTTTAAACAGCCAGGCCTTAGATTACGCTATTAAAGTAGGCTTGGCCTTGAATTGCAAGGTTCAGGAATACACTAAATTTGACCGCAAGCATTATTATTATCCTGACCTACCGAAAAATTATCAGATCTCCCAATATGACCTTCCGATATCCAGGGACGGATTCTTAGATATTTACCCGCAAGGAATAAAAAAGATGGTACGTATTAAACGCGCGCACCTTGAAGAGGATGCAGGTAAATTAATGCATAAGGAGCAGTCGAGCCTGGTTGATTTCAACCGCACCGGGATTCCGCTTCTGGAGATAGTCAGCGAGCCGGATATCAATACTCCAACAGAGGCCTACGAATACCTGGCCTCTCTTAAAAGTATCATTGAATACCTGGGCGTATCTGACTGCGATATGGAGAAGGGCTCTTTAAGATGCGATGTAAATATTTCTATAAGGCCGCAAGGCATAGAGGCCCTGGGGACAAAGGTAGAGCTTAAGAATATGAATTCTTTTAAAGGGGTCAAAGACGCGTTGACTTATGAAATAGGCCGCCAGATAGAGGCACTCGAATCCGGGGGTGAGATTATCCAGGAGACCAGGTTATGGGATACTGTATCCGCTCAAAGCATATCCATGCGCACTAAAGAGGAGGCTAAGGATTACCGCTATTTTCCTGAGCCGGATCTGCCCCCTTTTATTATCAGCCAGAAAAAGATTGAAGAGATCAAAAAAACTATTCCAGAATTACCCAGAGAGAAGATGCGGCGTTTTATAGAGGAATACGGATTATCCGAATACGATGCAGCGATTTTAGTCTCCAATAAAAACAACGCTGACTATGCCCAGGAGCGCCTTAAGGCCTGGCCGGATAAAAATAAGAAACCGGTAGCTAATTGGCTGATTGGTCCCCTGACTGCCCTGGCTAGCAGCAACTCTATCGCTATATCCGAAGTAAAAATTACTAAAGAAGATTTTTTAGAGTTAGTGGACCTAGTGGAAAATAAGCAGATTGTTTCGAATCTTGTGGGTAAAACCATATTAGTAGAGATGTCTTCTAGCGGTAAGTCTCCCTCGTTGATTATTCGAGAGAAAAACCTTGCTCAGGTTTCTGATGTAGAGAGCCTGGAAGCGGATGTTGACGCAGCGCTTAAAGAAAATCTTAAATCCGTGCAGGCCTATAAAGAAGGAAAAAATAATGCCCTTATGTTTCTAGTCGGCCAGGTGATGAAGAAGACTGCCGGAAGAGCAAACCCAAAAGTAGTGCAGGAGATATTGAAACGGAGGTTAGCCTGATGCGTAAGAATCTGGTTATTTTTATAGCCCTGGCCTTAGGCGTATTTCTTTTTGTTTCGGTGGCGCTCTCGGGGATGGATAAAGTTAAAGACGACCTTTTTAAACAGGTATCTCTTTTTTCAGATGCCCTGGCTATTATACGCAGCGAATATGTAGCTGAGATCAATCCGCGTGATCTGATATACGGTGCCTTAAAAGGGATGCTTTCATCTTTGGACCCGCATAGTCAGTTTATGGACCCCGATACCTATAATGAATTAAAGATAGATAAAGAAGGTAAATTCGGAGGCCTTGGTATTGAAATTACCATTGCCGATGGCCTGCCTACAGTAGTTACGCCTATTGAAGATACGCCTGCCTGGAAGGCGGGGCTTAAGGTTAATGATAAGATAGTCAAGATCAACAAAGAACTTACCCGCGATATGACCCTTACAGAGGTAGTCAAGAGGTTGCGCGGTAAGCCGGGAGAGGCAGTGGATATCATTGTCTTACGGGAATCAGAGAAGAGGCTGATAGAATTCAAGATAGTCAGGGATATCATAAAGATAAAATACATAAAAGAGGCCAAGATCCTGGAAGACGGCATCGCTTACATACGTTTGATAGAGTTTGGCGAAAATACCGCCAAGGACCTGAGGGTAGCGCTTGAGAATTTAAAGAAGTCAGGGATGAACAGCATTATTCTGGACCTACGCAATAACCCCGGCGGCTTACTTGATTCTGCGGTACGCGTGGCGGGAAGTTTTATTGAGAAGGGAAAGCTTATTGTCTATACGCAGGGCCGTAAGGAATCGCAGGCCCTTAAGTTCTTCTCCGAAGAAAATCATCCTATTGCCGAACTACCTATGGTTGTATTGATTAACGAAGGCTCTGCCTCAGGAAGCGAAATCGTAGCTGCCTCGCTACAGGATTATAAGCGCGCAATAGTGGTAGGGGTTAAGTCATTCGGCAAAGGTTCGGTGCAGACGGTTGTCCTCCTGAATGACGGTTCGGCGATCAGCCTTACTACCAGCACATATTTTACTCCGTTAGGTAGACAGATAAATAATAAGGGAGTCCTACCGGATATTTTAGTAGAAGATGGAAGGATTGAGCTTAAAGATAAAGAAAAGCCTTTGGAAGATAAGTCTCAGGAGGTCTTCAAGGAGCTGGAGAGCAAAGAAAAAGAATTACCGCCAAAGGAGATTGCTCCAATAGGGCAGCAGGATTATAAATCCGATAACCAACTGATGCGCGCAGTGGATATCTTAAAGGCAGTAAAGTTTTATAAGGGGATTAAATAGTGCAGAGGCTTAAGCTATACAAGATAGCGGTTATTATTTTGGCAGGATTAGTTATCATAGAGACCGCCGGGCTTATCTATTTGAGTTTTAGAAAACCAAAAGCCCTTGTGTTTAAGAAGGCAGCTGTTTTTAAAGGTAAGATAGCTATTGTTATTGATGACTGGGGCTATAATTTGAATAATCTAGAGATAGTCAGGCAGATAAAGTCTCCCTTGACTGCTTCGCTATTGCCTAATCTCGCCTATTCTAAGGAGGTTGCTCAAGAACTGCATACCCTGGGCTTTGAGGTCATCCTGCATCTACCGATGGAGCCTGCGGAAAAATATCACCTAGAAAAAAACACTATCTTAGTTTCCATGGATGAGGCTATGATAAAAAGGATTATTGAAGAGGACTTAAAGAATATCTCGTATGCCAGGGGCGTCTCCAATCATATGGGTTCCCTGGCTACGCAAGATACAAAGATTATGGAGATAATCCTAAATCAACTTAAAAACAGGCGCCTCTATTTTTTAGATAGCCTGGTTTCTAAGAAATCCGTCTGTGCTCTTTTGGCAAAAAAGATAGGTATTGGATTTGCTAAGAGAGATATTTTCTTGGATAATATAGCAGATCCTGAATATATCAGGGGCCAGATTTATAAACTAAAGACCAGGGCAAGGGTTAAAGGGGCTGCGGTTGGTATCGGCCATGACCGTAAAAATACCCTTGAGGTTTTGAAAGAAGAGCTGCCGAAATTAGAAAAAGAAGGGTTTAAGCTCGTATTTGTATCGGACTTAATAACAAGATGAATGTATTAGGTATAGAGACTTCCTGCGATGAGACTGCTGCGGCAGTAGTAAAAGACGGCAAGAGTATCCTTTCTAGCGTGGTGAGTTCAAGCCTGAAATACCATACTAAATATGGGGGGGTGATTCCTGAGATAGCCTTTCGCATGCAGCTTGAAACAATAACCCAGGTAAGCGACGCCGCGCTCAGAAATGCCAACTTAAAATTAGATAAAATAGGCCTGGTCAGCGTGACATCCGGTCCAGGCCTGCTGGGTTCTTTATTAGTGGGGATCTCTTTTGCCAAGGCATTGAGCCTGGCTAAAAATATCCCCCTCAATAGCGTCAATCATCTCTACGGCCATATCTATGCCAGTTTCCTGGATAAGAGTCCGGTTGCGCTACCTTTTGTGAGCCTGGTAGTTTCAGGCGGCCACACCAGTTTATTTTATGTAAAAGACTTTGATAAAATATCTCTCTTGGGCTCAACCCATGATGATGCCTGCGGAGAGGCCTTTGATAAAGTAGCCAAGATTTTAGGGCTGGGTTACCCTGGAGGGCCTATTATTGAAAAGTTTGCCAGGGGTGGCAATCCGAAGAAAATAAGGTTTAAATGCTCAGATACTAATAATCCCCTGGACTTTAGCTTTAGCGGCATAAAGACAGCAGTCTTGTATTATCTGCAGGATGAACTAAGAAAGAATAAAAAAGCAAAAAAGCCCTCTTTAAATCTTATGCGGGATATTGCCGCTTCTTTTCAGGAGGCAGCAGTAAAAACCCTGATTAATAAATCCTTGCTTGCCTGTAAACTAAAAGGCATAAGGCGTTTGGTTGTGGGAGGGGGCGTGGCTGCAAACAACAGGCTCAGAGATCAGTTTTATGACTTGGCGAAAGCAAGCAGGGCCCAGGTCTATTTTCCCGATAAAGCCTTGTGCATGGATAATGCTGCAATGGTAGCAGGCCTGGGTTACCGTTTATTTAAAAAAGGGCATATCAGCAGCTTAGATTTAAACGTAGCGCTTGCTTAAAAAAAGGAGGAACGGCTATGCTTTTGGATA
>VGKF01000085.1 GCA_016867175.1 Candidatus Omnitrophota bacterium
GAGTGCTCAGGAAGTAACTGATAACCCTAATATCAACGTGGCTACACAAGCAAAAAACAGCGCAATGATCTTTAAGTCTAAAACAGCTAGGATCGTACGTGCTGAATATGGTATACCGCCGTTTCCGGCAAGTGGTAGTCCGGTCGGAACTCCGGTACCCATAAGTACGCCTAATAACAGCTATACGGTAAGTATTACCATCAGTTTAACAACTTACATTTAGCTTAAAGCGCGTATTTTAATTGTAAGCAAGAAGGGGAAGTCGTTTTTCTTTGGCGCTAAGAATAAGGTCAATTCTTAGCGTCTTGTTTTAGCAAAAAGGGGGTATGTTTGAACATCCTTCTAAAAAAAAGGAGCGTTTTTTTATATTTTTTAGCCTTTATTTTTATTCCTGTTAACTTAGCTTTCGCCCAGCTATCCTTTCGCATAGACCCTGCCAGATTAAGAATCGCCGTAGCCCCCGGAGGCACTAAGTCCGGGACTATCAAGGTATATACCCAGTCAGCGCAAAGCCTAAAAGTAAAGGTTTATCTTGAAGATTGGGATTACGCTGACCAGACCGGAACGCGCGCCTTTCATCCAGCCGGGACTACTCCTTTATCCTGCGCAAATTGGATCAGCTTAAGCCCCTCTGAATTTATCATACCTGCTTATGGGGTAGGCCAACTAAACTATACTATAAAAGCGCCTGTTGGTATTGAGGGAGGCCATTTCGCAGTAATGTTCTTTGAGACAGAGCCTATAGCTGCTACTATCCGGGGCCAGACAGAGCAGGTGCAGGCAAGCACCACGCTTAATATCAGGCTAGGCGCGCTTTTCTATGTGGAGGCGCAGAATAATACTAAACGTACAATATCTTTAAGTAAGTTTGCCATAACTGACGCCCCTAAGAATAAAGGGATCATGATCTCAAGCGATTTCCAGAATGTAGGTAATACTGATATTACAGCAGGAGGCACTTTTTATATCATGAACAGCAAAGGTAAGATCTTTGCGCGCGGTAATTTTAATGATGTTTATACTCTTCCTGGCGATAAGGCAAAACTTACTGCTTTACTTAAGGAGCCTTTGGCTAGCGGGAAATACTCAATAGTAATTTCATTAGACTTAGGCAAGGCGATTGAAACAGCAACTGCCCATAAGGCCCGGGGCCCGATTGTCACCAAGGAGGCAGAAATAGAGATAGGAGAGAGCGGAGAGGTCTTAAGAGTAGGTGATTTCAAATAGGTAAACCTATATGAAAAGACTACTCGCTATAATTTTAATAACCGTAATTCTTGCTCCCGTTAATATCCCTGTTCTAGGGGCAGCATCGCTGATACCGGAATTCCTCTGCGAGACAGGGATGAAATTTTATAAGCAGGGTAGGTACGAAGAGGCCCTGCAATCCTTCCTACAGGCGCTCATCCTTGAGCCGGATTATAAGCCCGCCCTTAAATATATTCAGATGCTAAAACTTAAAGGTGCAGTTAAAGAAGAGGATATTGCCTATCCTGCTCTCCAGCCAGCCTTTATCCCAGGGCCTAATTTAGGCCTAGAGAATTCTGATATGACAAGGTTAGAAAAAGAGATGATCTTGGAGAGGCGCTCTAAAAAGGGCCTTGCCAGGTCCCTTCCCGGAGAATTGACATTAGAAGGGGAGGCTCTCTCTATGCCTACTGCAGTCCCTTCAGTGATAAGGCTCGATCAAGCTTTTACGCAGCTCTCTCAGCCCATAGAAATAACCCAGGGGATGAGTATTATTATCTCAGGAAAGGATATACAGAGATTTCTGGTAATAGAGCCCAACATATTAACCGTAGAACAAAAAAATCCTGATGAACTCCTGGTAAAAGCAGCTAATATCGGCTATACCTATGTGCACGTCTGGGATGAAAATGACCGTTGGACCATTGAGTTTCTCTGTACGCTTCCTGAGCCCGAAGGCCCTACTTACGATGAGATGCTGCGCCGCGAAGAGGAGAAGGCGCGTAATTTTAGGCTCATCTATGATTTATCCTGGAATTCTTATGAGAGCGGAAGAAGAATTAAGAGCCTAAGACGCTCAAGTTACAATTGGGGGCATCGCTTAAGCTTATCCGGAGAGACCCCTTATGGAAATATTAATTCAGAGGCTAATGTACGCAGCCTGGCTACTACTACTGATCTTACTTATTTTAACCTTGCGCTTACTAACGGCAATATCGGGCCATTTCAAGGCTTTGCTTTACAGGGTTTTGATTTTTCAGCGCCTTTTAGCAACCTTTCTTTCTCTGGCGCTGGCCTGCGCGGAGCAGGCCTGACATCGCCTGCCTTTAATAAAAAGATACACTATAATGCCTTTTGGGGCAGGGAGGGCGGAGGTAGATATGGCAATCTTTCTCCTGGCCTGAATAAAATAAAGAACTCCTTTCTTAATGGTTTTAATGCCGCATATTCACCTACTAAAGAGCAAACATATAGGGCTTCAATAGTACATGGCTGGGGAAGAAATAGAGATGCCTATCTGCCTGAATATGTATATGATACTTCAGCTGATTGGGGCTTTAAAAGCTGGGGCTTAAATTACGATGCCGGCTTTGATACTGAGCGGGTTGCTTATATGGCAGGCATGCGTTTCACCAGGCCCAAGCTTAACCTTACTACGCAGTTCAGGAATATCGATAAGAATTACTATAGTATTACCGGTAAGGGCTGGCGCTCCGGAGAAATAGGCAGTTCAATCAATCTAAATTATCAGCCAACGGATAAATTAAGTTCAAGTGCCATGCTCGATGTCTTTTTAGATAGGGCATTTCCTGCTGCGGATGAAGATAGCCGGCTTAACGAATTATTTAATTGGGATAATGTTTATCAGATAAATGACTCAAGTTCCATTACCGCGAATTATAATTTACAGAACCGCTTAGGCAGTATCTCTCAATCACGCTATCAGACAAGCGGGCTTACATTTTCTAAGAGTTTTTATTTCTTAAGGGATATATCCACTACTTTAGGCTATTATCATCAGAGGAACCAGAGCTTTACTTCTCCTGCCTCTTCTTATCTTAATGATAAAGTTACCGCAGCCTTAAGGTTTGATTTAATAGGAAACCTGCGTTATTACATTAACCGAGAGATGAACTGGTTAAAAGAGACTTATACCGGTATAACATCTACACCTAACGCTTATGAGACAGGGATAGATTGGTCAGACCAACTATGGACTACCCCGCTTTACGCTAGTTTTCGTATGGCCTTCCGTGATGAGGAGGATACTACCTCGTCATTAAGTTTTCTCTCCGGAGAAGATTACCTGGAGGGTTATACTGAATTATCATACAGGCCAACACCGGATCGAGAGATCTACGGCTCCTGCCGCATGCGTAATTCCTGGGTAGAGAAGCCGGGCTTAGGCGCGCGCATTGACTTTACTTTTAATGCCGGGATGCGCTATCTCTGGGATACCGGCGTAGCCTGGGAATCCAGCGGTAATATCGAAGGCTATGTTTTTAAAGATATTAATTCCGATGGCCTCAGGCAACGCGATGAGGCGCCTGTTGAAGGGGTAAAGATTTATTTAGGCAAAGACAAGTTTCAGGTTACCGACATATTCGGTTATTATAAATTTAAAAAGATCAAGGCGCGTAAGGCATTCTTGACCCTTGATGCCTCAAGCCTTCAGGCTGGCTTTGTGGTGACTGTGCCCATAGCCCAAGAGGTAGCGATATTACATAACCGCAATGTAGCGGTTAACTTTGGTATTATTTCGCGCTCAGAGATAAGCGGCTTGGTCTTTGAAGATGTAAATGATGATGGCCAGTATGGCAGAGGCGATATAGGAGTTCAAGGCGTTACTCTTACTTTGGAAGATGGGACCCAGACAGTTACTGACTCAGCAGGTAAATATAGCTTTGCCCATGCTACAGTAGGAGAGCATATTATAACCTTAGACCTTAATACCCTTCCGGTTTATTACCTGCCTCAGGCATCCCTGACAAAAGAGATCACCCTTTATGAGGGCCTCTCCTTTATCCATAATATTCCACTGAAAAAGATTAAGGAAGAATAGTTATTAGCGGCTGTATAGGGTTCTGGTGATTATGGGAAGAACTGCGCTGCCTTCCTGTAAATTGATGCTATTTTCTGTCTGCAGCATAGAAGGGCTAGGGGTTTGCATAGCGCTCATTTCTTGAGTAGTAGGCACGTTTCTTACTGATTCCTGTTCGATCATAGGGGCATTAAGGCCTGCGACTGCCGGTACAGTGCAAGTAGCGCTAAAGGTTAATGAGTCTCCTGCCAGGGCAAAATCAAGGTTAGAAAGAGTTAAAAATATGGTAAGTATTACAGAGAAGCGTAGTATCAAAGAAACTGCTGATTTAATTCTTTTCCTTTTCACTGCACACCTCCGTTAAAATCCCCTTTAGGCAATCAATACGTCCCCTCCCCCTGGAGGAGGGGACAAAATTTTACCTACCGTGGCAGGTGGGGGTTATTTTGATTATCTTCAAGCGTTCCGTGGCTGGCGGAGAGTATTCTATTTTCAAAATCCTCTTCTGAGCGGATATTCTTACCGTTTAGGTCAAGCTTCTTGGTAAAATCTATTAACCAGGAGATTAGCTTGGCGCGCGAAAGCTT
>VGKF01000086.1 GCA_016867175.1 Candidatus Omnitrophota bacterium
AAGCGTGGTAGATTTTCCAGAGCCAGTAGGACCGGTAACCAGTATCATCCCGAATGGCTTAGCTATCGCTTTTTTAAAAATAGCCAGAGGCTGCCCTGAGAATCCCAATTTATCCAATCCTATGGAAAGATTAGCCTTATCCAGAAGCCGCAGCACAAATTTTTGTCCGAATGTCGTAGGCAGACTTGAAACCCGAAAGTCCACCTCCTTACCTTCATACCTTACCTTAAACCTTCCATCCTGAGGGATGCGAGACTCGGTGATATCCAAGTTAGAAATAATCTTAATCCTGGCCAGGATCGCATTCTGATTGATCTTGTTAATATTGAATATATCATGCAGCGCTCCGTCGATACGGTAGCGTATGCGCAGGGCTTCCTGCTCCGGCTCCACATGTACATCAGAGGCCCTCTGCTTTAGTGCCTGGGTGAGCATAAGATCTACCAGCTTAACAATGGGAGGTTCTTCACTATCCTTGATTGCGCTACTAAGCTCTATATCCTCCTCTTTCATTAACTCTACGCCCTGCTCTTGTGTCCCCGCGCTAAGAGAGGCGTCATCCTTTAGAAGTTGTTGGGTATCCTGCGGCTTGTACTGCGTTTCAATAGCCTTTAAGATCTCATCCTCAGGGCTCAGGACAATATCGATATTAGACCCTGTAAAGACCCGCAGGTCATCCAAGGCAAAGACATTCAAAGGATCCGAGATTGCCACAGTCAGGGTATTGGCCATACGCGAGAGCGCAATAATGCTGTACTGCCTGGCCAGCCTCTCGGGTATAAGCTGCACAATTTTAGGATCAAATTTATACTTGGAAAGGCGTAAGGTTGGTATGTAGAGGTGTTTCGCTAATAGAGAGAGCAGGCCCTCTTCCGAAATAACCCCTTGCTCGACTAAAACATTGCGCAGTGATACCTGCTTCTTCTTTTGAATAGCGAGTGCCTTTTCCAGCTGTTCCTTATTTATCTGGTTGCTCTTCAATAATATTTCGATTATATTTTCTTTTAAGGTTAACATTTTTAATGACGACACAACTTATGGAGCAAAGCGAACATAAGTTGTTGTCGGAATTAATCCCCGTACCTTGCACTTTTTCGTTTTACGAAAAAGTGCAGCGGGGAACAACTATTTCTTTACTTTATCCCGACTCTTCATCTGCCATAGTTACTCTTAAGACCTCTTCCAGGGTAGTTGCGCCTTTTAGCGCCTGCTCCAGGCCCTCCTCCCTTAACGTCTTCAATCCTTCCAGGCGTGCCTGTTTTTTTATGAGATGCTCCTGCGCCCTACTTAAAATTAATTCTCTAATCTTATTGCTAAACAACAATACCTCAGCGATAGCCAGCCTTCCGCTATAGCCTGTATTAAAACACTGGGCGCAGCCCTTGCCGCGGAAAAACTGCGGATTCTTAATCTTATCAGGACTGAGCCTTAGGCTTTCTATCAGTTCTTTTTTAAGCGTATACTCTTCCTTGCAAGAAGCGCAGATCTTACGCACTAACCTCTGCGCCACTACCGAGACCAAAGAAGAATTAATAAGGTAGGGCTCAACCCCCATATTGATTAGGCGAGCTACTGCCCCGCTGGCAGTAGTAGTATGCAAAGTAGAAAGCACTAAATGGCCGGTGAGGGCGCTTTTTATAGCGATATCCACCGTCTCAAAATCGCGGATTTCTCCGATCATGATAATATTGGGGTCCTGCCTCAATATAGAACGCAGCGCGCCGGCAAAGGTAAGCCCTATATCCTGCTTTACCGTAACCTGATTTATGCCCTCCAGTTGATATTCCACGGGGTCTTCAACCGTAACGATATTCTTCTCTGGGTTATCTACATATTTTAAGATAGAATAAAGCGTGGTGGTTTTCCCTGAACCGGTAGGGCCGCAGATAAGCATCATTCCATGAGGAAGCTTGGCTATCTTTTTAAACTTATCCACGGCATCCGCGCTAAACCCTAACTTCTCTATATCCAGGGTAGCCTGAGATTTATCTAATATGCGTATAGCTACTTTCTCGCCTAAGCTTGAGGGCAATACCGAGACGCGAAAATCTATCTCCTTACCGGACAGTTTTACCTTAAAACGTCCATCCTGGGGAAGACGGTGTTCGGTTATGTTAAGCTCAGAGATTACCTTGATACGCGAGACGATAGAGGCATGCATGCTCTTGGCAGGCGCTTTCTGTTCATGTAGTAAACCGTCTATACGAAAACGGATTCTTAATGATTTATTCAATGGTTCAACTAATACATCGGAGGCCTTTTTCTTAACTGCATCCTCTAGTATAAAATTGGTGACTTTTATTACCGGGGCATCGCGGGCTACGCGATCCAGCTCTTGATCGCTAAGAGAGACTTCTTTCTCCTCTTTGATAACCTCTATTGAAGTAGTAGCCATCTCTTTAACCAGGTCATCTATTACGGTCCTGGTTACATCAGGGTAAGAAACATCTATAGTCTGCATTATATCCTGGCTGGAGGAGATGATCGGGTTGATCTTATAACCAGTGAGGGATTCCACGTGATCAATGGCAAAGATATTCAAGGGGTCAGCCATTGCCAGGGTGATGGTATCACCCATCTTGGATACGGGGATTATCTGGTAGTGGCGAGCGATATCGGAAGGGATAAGCTTAACTACTTCATAATCTATCTTGAAACGCCTAAGGTCTATTAAAGGAAACCCCAGCCCTTCGCTTAAGGTAGAGATAAGGTCGCTCTCCTTAATAAAATTCAAACCTATAATTATATCACTGAGCCTCCCGCCCTTCTCGGACTGAACCTTAAGCGCATAGCCCAGCTGTTCCTGCGTGATAAGCTTATTATGGACCAGTAGTTCTGTCAGGCGTTCTTTTAAGGAGATCATCCTAAGCTTATTATTTATCCTTGTAATACTTGTCTATTGCCAGTTTTATATCGGATGAAGTGGAAACAAATGCCTGCACATTACACCCTGAAATTAATTCCACGTCTTCAATAGCCTGCACGTTAAGAGGATTGGACATCGCAAGCGTCAGGTTATTGCCTATTTTATCTATCGGTATAATCAGATACTGCCTGGCAACCCGGCTAGGTATGATATGCGCGACCTCCTGATTGACCTCATAATTACCCAGGGGTAGATAAGGAAACCCGTACTGAGCGGTCAGGGTCTGAGCTATATCCTCCTCCTTCACAAAGCCCAGCTCAACCATTATCTCACCGATTAGCCCGCCCTTATCCTGCTGCCTGCTCAGGGCCTCTTCTAACTGAAGCTTATCAATGATGCCGCGCTCTATAAGCAGCTCTCCTAATTGTTTATTAATAATCCTGCGCATCGCCTTTTACCCTAAAATACGGTTTTTGCCTAGGGACTTGGCCTGCCTAAGCCCATCCCTGGCCCTATCAACCAACTCTTCCGCAGTCACCCCGTCAAGGGGATTCTCGCTTACCCCTCCGCTGACCGTAAGTTTCTTATTGGCGTCATCTTCTTTACCGAAAGAAAGCTCTACCTTCTTTCTAATCTCATCGCTGGTAACCTTAGCCTGACGCTTATTCCTCTCAGGAAGCACTATAGCAAACTCATTGTTAGCGGTCCTGGCCACGCGGTCTATCTCGGTGACGGAATCACGGATAAGATAAGCGATTTTTTTGAGTGTCTCCTGCGCATAAGCTGACCCAAAATTAGCTTCTACTTTGCTGAAATCGTCGATATTTAAAAGCACAAACGCGCATGGCCTCTGATAAGTGATTGCCCGGCGTATCTCTTCTCCCAGGCGGTTACGGATGAAAGACTCGTTATATAAACCGGTGAGCCTATCCTTAATCTCAAGCTTCTCTAATCGATGAGACAATAAATCGTTCTCCAGGGCTATGGCCAATTGCTTGACGAATATATCCAAAAGCTCTATATCGTCTTTTTTGTATAAAAATTGGTCTTCGCTATTACCGATCCCCAATATACCGAAAACGCTGCCCCTTGAGAAAACAGGCATGGCAAGGGTGTTTTTGATTCCGAATTCCCTGTAGAACTCAGTCCTCAATCCTTCTTGCAATATGTCCTTGCTATCTATTATCAACACCTGCCCTTCAGAAATAACTCTACAGAATACCGGATCCTGCGGCTGGATCTGAACCCCTAAAAACTGTTCGCTATTTATTCCCTCCGCTACCTTGCTTAAGAATGTATTACCGGTCTCTTCCCTGAAAAATAAATAGGCTATTGTAGATTTTGCCAATAGCTTAGATTTTACGATAGTAACCTTGAGCACTTCTTCAAGTTTTGCTCCCTGCAGGATGAGAGAACTGATCTGTAGCAAGGTGGAGAATACGAACAGGCGCTTCTGGATCTCTAGGTCTATTTCATTAGTCCTGTCTTTATAAATCTTTAGTTCATCGATATTGCTGCGTATACGCTGAGTCAGCTGATTGAGCGATCCCTCAAGGTCGCCTATTTCATCTTTACATTTTACCTCTAACTTACGACCAAGATCTCCTGCAGCAATTACCTTGGCCTCTGAACTGATGCTTAAGATGCGGCTTATTATCCCTTTTATTACATAAAAACCTGCTAAGGCGATGAATATACTGGTTAGGATAATCGCAACTACC
>VGKF01000087.1 GCA_016867175.1 Candidatus Omnitrophota bacterium
CCTCGCTTAATAATATAATAGTCATCTCTGACCTGGCCTATTCTGAAATGGCTTTTGATGGCTATAAACCTCCTAGCTTTTTATCAGTAGAAGGGGCAAGAGAGGTAGGCATAGAATTCCATTCCCTTTCAAAGACCTATAATATGACCGGCTGGCGCATAGGCTGGGCCTGTGGTAACCCCCGGCTGGTGTCGGCGCTGGTAAAGGTGAAATCGAACTTAGACTCAGGCATATTCTCCGCAATCCAGCTTACCGGGGTATCTGCCTTGGAAGGAGATCAGGGTCATGTAAGCAAGATGTGCGCTATTTATCAGGAGAGGAGGGATACGCTTATAAATGGTTTAAACTCTCTTGGCTGGAAGGCAACTCCTATGAAAGCTACTTTCTATCTCTGGCTTAAGATCCCCAGGAAGATCTATGCTGCTGCCCTGGGTAAAGGCAGCAGGGTAGATTCCATAAAATTATGCGCATTCTTATTGGATAAAGCAGATATTGTAGTTACCCCTGGCGTAGGTTTCGGTAAATATGGAGAGGGTTATATCCGTATAGCCCTGACTGTGCCCAAGGAAAGGATTACCCAGGCGCTAGGGCGCCTGAGAAAGGCGCTCTAATGGCTCTTTGTTATCTTGGGATAGGTTCAAATTTAGGAAACAGGCTCAATAATATAAGATCAGCAATCAGGAATATCGACCAGCTCAAAGGTACAAAAGTGCTCAAGGTATCTAGAATAATTGAGACTAATCCTTTGGGCGGGCCCAAGGCCCAGGGAAAATTCTTAAACGCGGCGCTTAGGATAGAGACGAGAATCCTTCCGCTACAATTGCTTAGGGAATTAAAAAAGATAGAGAGTAATTTAGGTAGGGCTAAAACTGTGCGCAATGGACCGCGCACGATTGATCTGGATATACTTTTTTACGCAGATAAGATCGTAAACAGGAAAGGGCTAAAAATTCCGCATCCTAGGGTATTTGAGCGTGAATTTGTGGTTAAACCCTTATTAGAGGTGCTATGAAGATCATTAGTAGCCTTAAGAGGATGCAGCTTCTTTCTAGAGCGCTTAGGGCCAGGCACAAGAGAATAGGTTTTGTAGCTACTATGGGTGCCTTGCATCAGGGGCACTTAAGGCTTCTGCGTATGGCCCGCAGAGAGAATGATGTAGTAGTAGCGAGTATATTCGTTAATCCTATACAGTTTGGGCCTAGCGAAGATTTTAAACGCTATCCCAGGGATCTTAAAAGAGATTCCTTTCTTTGTAGAAAAGAAGGCGTGGATATTATTTTTAAGCCTCTGGTAAGGGCTATCTATCCCGATGGTTATAAAACCTATGTTTATGTAGAGGGCTTAAGTGAAGAATTGTGCGGCAAGTTTAGAAAAGAACACTTCAGGGGAATCACTACGATAGTAGCAAAGCTTTTAAATATCGTAAGCCCTGATATTGCTTATTTCGGCCGGAAGGATGCCCAGCAGGCTATTATCATAAAGAAGATGGTTAAAGATCTGAATATGCCTTTTACTATAAAGGTAATTCCGACGCTGCGTGGGCCTGGTGGCCTGGCTCTTAGTTCAAGGAATATTTACTTAAGCAAAAAAGAGCAAAGCGATGCCCTGGTTTTATCGCAGTCATTATCCGTTGCTAAGTCCTTGGTTAAAAAAGGCTTGAAGGATACCTCTAGAATTATAAATAAGATGAGGCAGCTTATAAAAAAGAAAAGAAGCGCTAGGATAGAATACATTGCTATTGTTGACCCTAAGGAGCTTCATCCCTTAAAGAGAGTAATCGAGGGGGCATTGATTAGTTTAGCAGTGCGGATAGGCAAGACGCGCCTCATAGATAATATCACTATTAAGCTATAAACCGAAGATGCATAAAAAAATAAAGATAGGTATAGTAGGTTGCGGAGCGGTAGGTACTTCCTTAGCCAAGGCAATAAAGGCTGATTTTCCCCTTAGCGCAAGGATTGCATCTTTATGCGATATAGAAAAAAACAGGGCAGATTCCCTTTCGCAAAAAATCTCCGGAAATAATAGCCTTGCTGTTTTAAATATCAGAAGCCTGATCAGTCGTTCTAAATTAGTTATTGAGTGCGCCTCTAGTCTTTGCTCCTGGGATATCGCTAAGGAGGCCTTAAACAGGGGCAGGGATATAATGATCATGAGCGCAGGAGGCCTGATCAGCAGACTCCCTGCTTTAACCAAACTGGCAGATAAGCACGCTGCCAGGGTCTATATACCTAGCGGAGCCATATCCGGTATAGATGCCCTGAAGGCAGCAAAGGTATCCGGCATAAAAAGCATTACCCTTACCACGCGTAAACACCCCCTTTCTTTTAAGGGGGTCAAATATATAAAAGAAAAACGTATTGCCCTGGATAAAATCAGAGGGGAGAAGATTCTTTTTTCAGGGGCTGCTAGTGAAGCGGTAAAATATTTCCCGCAAAACATAAATGTTGCCGCTGTATTAAGCATGGCCGGTATCGGGGAGAATAAGACCAGGGTGAGGATTATCGCTGACAATAGGGTAAAGAGGAATATACATGAAATACGCATAGTCTCAAAAGCAGGGGATATTATAACCAGGACAGAAAATCTCCTGCATCCTGATAACCCCAAGACCAGCTACCTGGCGGTATTGGCCGCAGTGGCGACGCTAAAGCAGATATTTGAACCGGTAAGGATAGGGACTTGACGGTTGTATTTAAGGAATATTGGTTTAAATAATATAAGAAAGGAGGTGAAGTAGAATATGGCACAAAAAGTGATGAAGGTAGGAGTAAAGAGAGCGAAGGGTTATCTCTATTACCTTGATAAAAAGGGCGATGTCTCTTGCGCAAAGATGGCAAGGGGTAGTAAAAAAGGCGGCAGCCCTAAGAAAGTAGCGAAATGCGGTATCAAGAGGAAAGAGGGATACCTTTATTTCATCGACAAGAAGGGTGATGTTTCTTGCGCCAAGATGAAGAGAGGTGGCAAGAAAAAAAAGAAACGCTAAACAAAAGACCCGCACCTTTTGATTTTTTAAAACGTATTTTTATTCAAAAGGTGCGGGATTCTTTTATGCATGGAGGGGCTGGTTAGTGATGAATTATAGCAAAGGCTTCAAAATAAACTTAGATATTTTTATAGTAAGTTTTCTGATACTCTTTCTGGAAATTCTTCTTATCCGCTGGATCTCCTCAGAAATACGGATTTTCGCCTACCTTAATAATCTGGTTCTTTTAGCCTGTTTTTTAGGTATTGGCCTGGGTTGTTATTTATCCAGAGGCCGAATGGGCAATATGCTTGTCCCTTTTATACTGCTTGCCTTTATCGCAGTCTGCATAAGATATGAAGTCTTCGCTCAGATAACCTATAACTTAAGCGGTTTCCAGGACACGCATATTTGGTGGACTAGCAAGGAGATAAATTTTCTTTCAATACTCGTGGGGATATCTTCTACGCTTACCCTTTTTCTTATGGTGCTTTGTTTATTTGTACCTCTCGGACAGATGTTAGGTAGACTTTTTGATGAGCATCATAACACGATTGTTGCCTATTCGATAAATATAGGAGCTGGTATACTGGGGCTGTGGTTTTTTAACTGGCTTTCTTTTTTAAATTCTCCTCCGTTGGTCTGGGTAGCTATTTTCTTAGCAGGCATGTTCATACTGATTGCAAGACTCGCTTACCGCGGGAAGGTTATGCTGTTAGCTTTTTTGCTTTCGGTATTCACATGCCTGGTCTTTATTAAAACAGGAGCCTCTACTGAGAAGACCTTCTGGTCTCCTTATCAGAAGCTGACCCTTATGCCTAATTATTATTCCAGCTTAAGGAACGGCTATATAATAAATGTGAATAATGCCGGGTATATGACCGTGCTAGATTTATCCGAAGAGTTCATGCGTAGGCACCCAGCGCAGTATAGTCGTAACCAGAGGAAATACGGGCAGTATGACCTTCCATACCGGTTTAAAAACAGCATCAATGATATTTTAATCGTAGGCTCAGGTGCCGGTAATGATGTTGCGGGAGCGCTTAGAAATACATCTGCCAGGATAGACGCTGTAGAGATAGACCCGGTAATCTATCGGTTAGGGCTGGAATTTCATCCTGAGAAACCGTATCAGGATAAACGCGTATCTATCTTTCTCGATGACGCTCGTTCGTTTTTTAGGAAATCGCAAAAGAAATATGATTTCATATCCTTTGGCCTGCTCGATTCCGTTACCCTGGGTTCTAGCTATGTTAATACCAGGCTCGATCATTATGTGTATACACTCGAAAGTTTTCAGGAAGCAAGGAGGCTGTTAAAAGAAGATGGGGTAATGACTATTGTTTTTCAAGTTGAAAGACCTTGGATAGGCGCCAGGATCCGCGCTTTACTTGAGAAGACATTCGGTGAATCCCCGCTTGTTTTAAAAATCGATAATGTCAACGGGCCTTTTGGATGGGGCGGGACCATGTTTGTGGCCTCAAATCGTATGGCCGCGCTCAAAGATGCCGCTATGAAAGACTCAGGCCTCTCG
>VGKF01000088.1 GCA_016867175.1 Candidatus Omnitrophota bacterium
TCAAGCGGCGCTTATTTTAATATCGGCCACTCAAAGCCCAGGATAAAGCTGGGCGGAGGCAGTTGCAGGTTAAATGATGTGCCTGCCTATTGCGGTTTTGCCGCGGTGGATGTATACCTGGGGGCGACTGCTATCCCCGATGATGACCCGCGTAATAAAGTCTATCCCGGAGAATTCAAATACGGCGGAGGCCATGTCATCCAAGAGCTGGTAGCCGGTAGTGATATCCGTTTAGAGGCTACTGCTTACGGGACAGACTGCTATCCGCGCAAGAAACTAGAGACCTTTGTTAATCTTAAGGATCTAAACGAGGCAGTGCTTTTTAATATCAGGAACTGCTATCAGAATTATAATGTAGCGGTCAACCTATCCGATAAGATGATCTATACCTATATGGGCGCAATAAAGCCTAATCTAGGGAATGCTAATTACTGCTCTGCCGGTCAGTTATCCCCCTTGTTAAAAGACCCTTATTATAAGACCATTGGTATCGGCACTAGGATCTTTTTAGGCGGAGGCATAGGCTACGTTGCTTGGCATGGCACACAGCATAATCCTACAGTCAAAAGGAAAGCAAATGGGATACCACAGGCTGGCGCCGGCACATTAGCTGTTATCGGAGATTTAAAACAGATGAACTCTGAGTGGTTGGTGGGCACCAGCATGGTCGGCTATGGGGTTAGCTTGAATGTAGGTATAGGCGTTCCCATACCTATATTAGATGAAGAGGTCTGCAGGTTTGCCGCCGCTAAAGACGAGGAGATTTATGCCCAGGTTGTGGATTACAGCTCAAGCTACCCGCAAATGGCGCCTGGCAGCGTATCCGAGGTAAATTATGCGCAGCTGAAATCAGGCAATATCCAAGTCAACGGAAAAGAAGTGCCTACGGGCGCGCTCTCCAGCTATTCCAAGGCCAGGGAGATTGCCGAGGAATTAAAAAGCTGGATTAAGAAAGGCGATTTCCTCCTGACTGAGAGCGTGGCACCTTTACCAGGGGCAGAGTCTGGCTATACCTTTAAGCCTTTAAAAGAAAGGCCGCTGCCGATATAAAAACAGATAGGAGGTAGATAAAAAGATATGACTTCTAAAAGAGTAGTTCTGCATTTTCCGCACCGGCTGGTTGATCAGCCGATAATCTATAAGCTGGTAAAAGAATATAACCTACAGTTCAATATTCTTAAGGCCTATGTTACGCCTCAGGAAGAGGGCCTGATGGTCATTGAGCTGACAGGCGAGGATATAGATTTTAATAAAGGAATGGAATATTTATTATCCTGCGGGGTCAAGATCCAGCCTTTGAGCCAGGATGTGGTGCGCAACGAAACTAAGTGTACTGATTGCGGGGTGTGTGTGCCTATCTGCCCCACTAATGCCTTGGTAGTTGACCCCTTGACGCGCAAGGTTCACTTCTATGACAACAAATGCATTGCCTGTGAACTCTGCGTTAATATTTGCCCTCCCAGGGCGATGGAAGTGCACTTTTAAATGAGTCGGGATCTTGACGGTTAATTGCTAAAAATGGGATTAAATAACAAATTACATCGATTAAAAAAGATATTAAAGGGAATGGGTTCTGTGCTGGTTGCTTACTCCGGAGGCGCGGACAGCACCTTCTTATTAAAAGTCGCGCGTGATTCCTTAGGGAGCAAAGTCCTGGCGGTAACCGCCGATTCCTTGACTTATCCTAAAGAAGAGTTAGTATTTGCTAAGAAGATAGCCAGGGGTTTGGGGGTGAGGCATAAAATAATCAGGACTGAAGAATTAAAAGACCGCAGGTTCCTGAATAATCCCATAACGCGCTGTTATTTCTGTAAGGGCCGACTTTTTAAGATGCTTAAAGAGACCGCCCTGAAGAATAAGATAAATTTTGTAGCGGATGCCAGTAATTTATCCGACAGGCTTGATTTTCGTCCCGGGGATAAGGCGAAAAAAGATTTCAAGGTGCGTTCTCCCTTGGCAGAGGCAGATTTTAGCAAAGAGGATATTAGGGCCTGTAGTAAATCGCTGGGGCTTTCAACCTGGGATAAGCCTTCGCTTGCCTGCCTTGCCTCCAGGATCCCCTATGGCCAAAAGATAAAGCCGGGTATACTTAAGCGCATAGATAAAGGAGAGCTTTTTTTAAAAGGTCTTGGCTTTAAGCAGGTGAGGCTAAGGCACCATAACCATATTTGCCGTATAGAAGTCCTTGCGCGCGATATAGCGGCCTTGGTTAAGAAGCGCAATTTGATAGTGGCAGGATTAAAAAGGCTGGGTTATAATTATATTGCCCTGGATCTGGAGGGTTTCCGTAGCGGCAGCCTAAATGAGGTGATTAAAAAATGAAGAGGATATATCTGGATTACGCGGCAACTACGCCCGCTGACCCTAAGGTAATAAGAGCAATGGAGCCGTATTTATTTGATAGGTTCGGTAACCCTTCAAGCATCCATTCTTTCGGACAAGAAGCAAAAAAGGGAATCGAAGACGCGCGCGCGAACGTAGCCTCTTTTTTAGGCGCAAGGCCGGAGGAGATCGTCTTCACTTCCGGCGGAACTGAGTCGAATAATTTTGCCCTCCTGGGAGTTACCCATGCCCTTAAAGAAAAAGGCGACCATATCATTACTACCAGGATCGAACACCATGCCATAACCGAGCCGCTTAAGTTTTTAGAAAAAAACGGCTTTAAGACAACCTCGGTTGAGGTAGATAAATACGGGCTGGTTGACCCGCAGGAGATTAAAAAGGCAATCACCAAAAAGACTATTCTAATCTCGGTAATGCATGCCAATAATGAGATCGGCACTATTGAGCCGATTGCCCAGATCGGAGAGCTCGCTCGGGGTGCGGGCATTTATTTTCATAGCGACGCAGTCCAGACCGTAGGGCATCTTCCGGTTAATGTAGGAGAGTCAAACGTAGACCTGCTTTCTTTATCCGCCCATAAATTCTACGGGCCAAAAGGCGTGGGTGCTTTATATATAAGAAAAGGCACGCGCATAGAGAGTTTCCTGCGCGGAGGAGACCAGGAGAATGGCAGGAGGGCTTCTACGCAGAATACCGCTGCTATCGTAGGAATGGGAGAGGCAGTCCTGCTTTGTCAGGAAAGAATGCAAGAAGAAGCTGCCTCGCAGGCTAGGCTGCGCGATAAACTAATTAAAGAAATCCAGGATAAAATACCCGAGGTTTATCTTAACGGCCACCCTACTCAACGGCTGCCCAATAATGTTAATTTTTCCATAAAATATATTGAAGGGGAATCGATGTTACTTAATCTGGATATGTTAGGTATTGCTGCTTCAACCGGCTCTGCCTGTACCTCCAGTTCCCTCGAGCCTTCCCATGTGCTCTTAGCCATCGGCCTACCCCATGAGATCGCCCACGGTTCGCTGCGCATAACCCTGGGTAGGTGGACAAAAGAAGAGGATATAGATTATCTCCTGGAGCACCTGCCGCAGGTCGTCGAGAAATTGCGCGCCATGTCTCCTCTATATGATAACCGCAAAAAATAATCATGCAGGATAAAATACTGGATCTCCTGAAAAGAAGCCAGGGCTATCTCTCCGGCGAAGAGATTAGCAGCCGTCTAAAAATAAGCCGCCAGGGATTGTGGAAATATATCCAGGATTTACGCGATGCCGGATATGATATTGCGGCAGTCCCCCATTTAGGCTATCAGCTGGTCTCCTCTCCCGACCGGCTCTTTCCCTTTGAAATAAAACATAACCTGAATACCAAATTTATCGGCAGGAGCATCTCTTATTTTGACACAGTTTCATCCACCATGGATTTGGCAATAGGGATGGGCATTAAGGGTTGCGTTGAAGGGGCTATTGTCATAGCTGAAGGCCAGAGCCGCGGCAGGGGCAGATTTAAAAGGGAGTGGTTTTCTCCGAAACACAAAGGCATCTATCTTTCCTTGATCCTGAGGCCGCAGATAGCCCCTAATGCAGCCCCTATACTGACACTCTTAACTGCGGTAAGTATCTGCGAAGCGATAAAAGAAGTAAGCGGAATGGATGCCAGGATAAAATGGCCAAATGATATACTGATACACAATAAAAAACTGGCAGGCATATTGACCGAGATCAGCGCCGAGACCGATATTACCCATTTTGTGGTTATAGGAGTAGGCCTGAATGTCAATAACGATAAAAAGGCTTTGATAGCAGGCGCTACTTCTCTGGCGGAGCAAAAGAAGGAGAAAGTCAGCCGCATAGAATTGCTTCAGGAGATATTGCGCAGGATAGAAAGCAATTATCTGGGCCTAGGGAAGGATTCCGCAGCAGCTATTCTTGATAAATGGCGTAAGTCTAATATTACCTTGGGCAGGAGGGTGCGGGTAGTCTCTGAAAAGAATACACGCGAAGGCCAAGCCCTGGATATAGATACGGACGGAGCCCTTTTGATAAGAAATGATTCAGGGCTGACCGAGAAGGTCACAGCCGGGGATATAGCGCACTGCCGAGATCACCATGCTTAAAATAGGCAAACTAAAAT
>VGKF01000089.1 GCA_016867175.1 Candidatus Omnitrophota bacterium
GCTAGTTACCCTCTATATGGATAATGTCCCTGTCCAGGAAGCTATGGATAAGATATTTAAGGCCAATAACCTTTCTTACGAACTAGATGAGGATACCAGTATCTTTATAGTAAAAGACTGGGGAAGGCCTCAGATAGAAACAATTACTAAAGTTTATTCCCTGAAGTACCGTAGTGTGCCTAGCTCAAGGCTAGAGAAAGAAAAAAATACGCTTTTAGCTATATCTGAACAGGGAGCAGGCGCAGATATACTGGCTTCCTTAAAACAGGTTATGAGTGAAAATGGAAAGGTTAGCGAAGACGCCAGGACAAACTCTCTTATCATCACTGATATCCCCAGTCGTTTTTCAGATATAGAGAAGGTAATACTCTCTTTAGATATACCTCAGGTACAGGTAATGCTGGATGTGGAAATATTGGATGTAAGCAAAAATATTGTAGATAAACTTGGTTTTGAATGGACTGAGAGCCCGCTTACCTTAAACTTAGATAATTATTCAAAATTTTATTTTGGCACGATTGCCACAAGAGGCGCTACAGGCGCGGTAACCCTCGGCAACTCCTTTACCAAGGCACTTAATTATTTAAGGACCCAGACAGATACAAAATATTTAGCTAGGCCGAGGCTGTTGACTCTGAATAACGAGACCGCGGAGATATCGATTACTAAAGATGAAGTTGTAGGATATAATTCTACTGCGACCACCAGTTCGGGAGTTACTACTACCAATCTTGAATATATAAGGTCTACGGATTTATCACTTACAAAAGAAGGTGTTGGTATTTTTCTTAGGCTAACTCCGCAGATAAATAATGATACAAAAGAAATTACCATGGTCATTAATCCAAAATCAAGCGTAAGTAGTACGAGCAGTATTGGCACTGGCCAGGCTGATGCTGAGGTTAGGACTACCAAGTCTATAGTAAAGGTGCGCGACGGAGAGACCGTGGTGCTGGGAGGGCTTATCCATACCGACAAACAGGTGATAGAAAAGAAACTGCCTATTTTAGGGGATATACCTTTTGTAGGGCTATTATTCAGGCATAAAAATAAAGCTAAGGATACTGACCGGGAACTGATAGTTTTTATAACCCCTCATATCGTTAAAGACGCAACTGGCGGCTCTGCTTATATTAAGAATTCAGTTCTTCCGGGAAGAGAGCAGAGTATAAACTTAGCAGCCGACCGCCAGTTAGCTATAAATAAGAGCCTGGATAATTTAGAAACTGTAAAATAACATTTTAAAAAACAATGTTCCCTAAAGAAAAATATCTAAGATTAGGCGAGCTCCTTGTTAAGGAAGGCCTCATAACCCAGGTGCAATTGGACCAGGCAATAAGGGTCCAGAGGCAAGATGGCGGACGCTTGGGAGAGATATTGGTTAAACTGGGTATCCTTAAGGAAGAGCAGGCAGTTGCTGCTTTAGGCAAGCAATTGAACATACCCTATTTTTCTCAAGGGTCAGAATTAAAGCCTGCGATGGATCAGAACTTAAGCAGTTTTATCCCCAAAGATTTTGCAGCTAAGAATACCGTCTTGCCTTTATCGCATACCCTGGGCTCTCTAACCGTGGCTATGTTTGATCCCCTGGACCTCATACTAGTTGATAATTTAAGGAAACTTACAGGCTGCGATATCAACCCCGTAATAGCTACAAAGTCTGATATCGGAAAGGCTATTGAAAAATTCTACGGTAAGTCCAAGATCTTCGAAGAGGCAGTAGAGGCCTCCTACGATATTATTTCCGATGAAGCTGTCTTTGAAAGCCTGGAAACTAGCGATGAAGAGTTAAGCCTGGATAAGCTTATTGCGCGCGCAGAAGAAGCCCCGGTAGTAAAACTAGTGGATTTGATTATCCGTCAGGCGATAGAGGAGCATGCCTCGGATATACATATAGAGCCTTATAAGGACCGTATATCTTTAAGATACCGTATTGACGGCAAGCTCTACGAGATACCTCCTCCGGCAAAACATCTACACCTGCCTATAATCTCGCGTGTTAAGATATTGAGTAAATTAGATATCGCGGAGAAGCGGCTACCGCAAGACGGCGCATTCTTAGTAAGGATGGAGGACCGGTCCGTAGACCTGAGAGTCTCTACTATACCTACAATTTACGGAGAGAAAGTAGTTTTAAGGATACTTGATAGAAGCGCCGTAGTATTGGATATCGGACAGCTAGGTTTTGACTTGAAGCAGCTTGAGCAGATGCGCAAGGCCATAATTGCTCCCTATGGACTTGTGCTTTTAACCGGCCCTACTGGCAGCGGTAAGACCACTACTTTATACGCTATATTAAATGAGATAAAAGGGCCTACGAAAAATATTATTACTATTGAGGATCCCGTAGAATACAAATTAGAGGGAGTTAGCCAGGTTCAGGTAAAGCCGGAGATAGGGCTCACCTTTGCCTCTGCCCTGCGCAGTTTCTTAAGGCAGGATCCAGATGTAATGTTAGTAGGAGAGGTAAGGGATCTTGAGACTGCACAGATATGTATACGTTCGGCCTTAACCGGCCATTTGGTGCTAAGTACCCTGCATACCAATGATGCCTCTTCGGCAGTTAACCGTCTTATAGATATCGGTATTGAGCCTTATATGGTTGCCCCTTCCATAGTCGCGATTATAGCCCAGCGATTACTTAGAAAGTTGTGTCCGGAATGCAAAGAGGCATACGAGGCTAGTGAAGAACAGAAGAAGAAACTGAATATTAAAACGGATCTTATTTATAAACCTAAAGGATGCAGTAAGTGTAATCAGATCGGCTACCGTGGCAGGAGCTGTATATCCGAGGTCCTGGTAGTAAATGAAGAAATGAGAGATCTTATCGGCCAAAGGGTATCTTTTCAAAGAATAAGAGATGCAGCTAAAGAAGCAGGTATGCAGACATTATATGAGACAGGGCTAAAGAAGGTTGAAGAGGGGGTTACTTCTTTAGAGGAAGCCCTCTCTGTTACTATAGGGGTAGAATAATGCCTAAGTTTTCCTATACCGCCAGGGATGTATCCGGCAAGAAGATTGTTGGCCTTGAAGAGGCCTCTTCGCAGGATGAATTGATCAATAGGTTGCAGATAAAGAAATTAATAGTGCTTAATATTGAGCAGGCAAGCGAGGAGAGGGGCGCTGAATTTAAGTTTGTAGGCCAAACTCCTACAAAGCTAAAGTTTAAGCATAATGCCATAAGGGGCGAAGACCTGGTAGTGTTCTGCAGGCAGTTGGCTACTTTATTAGGCGCTGCCGTAACTATTTTAAAGAGCTTAGATACTATTTCGCAGCAGGTAGCTAGCCGTAAGCTGCATTTTTTAATCAGGGACTTAATGAAAAGTATGGAGGCGGGCTTAAGTTTCCACGAAGCCCTAGCCAAGCACCCCAAGTATTTTACAGATTTATGGATTGATCTGGTAGAGACCGGAGAAGCAAGCGGAAACTTAGCCGGGGTTTTAAATCGCCTGGCTAGTTACCTTGAAAGGGATGCTGCCTTCCGCAGTAAAATTATCTCAAGCCTAATCTATCCTATAATACTTTTAACTGCTGCGGTAGGTGCGCTTTTATTTTTAACCATAAAGATTATCCCTACCTTTGCTGATTTATTCAAGGGTTTTAACGTGGATCTGCCTCCTCTTACTCTCGCGCTCTTACAGTTGAGTAATTTTATCAAGGCCTATCTTTTGCTCATAGTAGGCCTTTTGATCGCTGCGTTTTTTGCTCTTAGGGCATACGTAAAAACAAAAGACGGCAGGATGATCTTTGAACAGATTAAATTTAGTATACCTGTTTTTGGAGAGTTTTACCGAGCCCTGATCGTAGAAAGATTTTCTTCAGGGATGTCTACCTTAATTGAAAGCGGCGTGCCCATACTTTATTCCCTGGAGATAACCGAACATAGCGTGAATAATTCAATTATGGCAGGGATATTACACCGCGTAAAAGATGACGTACGCGAAGGCAAGTCTCTGAGCCAGACCTTAGAGAAGAGCGGTTTCTTTGAGCCGATGGTTATACAGATGATAGCTGTTGGCGAGGAGGTCGGAGACCTTCCGCAGATGTTTAAGCGCATAAATACTTTTTATCAGGAATATACAGAGACTTTCTTAACAAGGTTTACCGCCATGTTTGAACCGATTATGCTTATATTTATGGGCCTGGTTATCGGGATTATGGTAGTAGGTATGTTTATGCCGGTATTCCAGATTGCTACTATCAGCGGAGGCTAAGAATATCCCGCGCCTAGATAGGGCGCGGGATTAATTCGCGGACGCTTCGCTACAACTTACGTCGTAGCGAGTAAAGCAAGTACTTCGTAAGTTGTCCGCTCATTAAAAAAATAATGTAATCGCAATACAATAATGTCCGGTTTTAACAAAGCAAGAATGTCCTGTTCCAAAGTTGCTATAATGGTCCTTCTCAAAGGAGGATCATATGGCAGGAAAGGACATTATAATGGCTACGC
>VGKF01000090.1 GCA_016867175.1 Candidatus Omnitrophota bacterium
AAACACCCGGTTAAGCCGGGGTTAGTCATAGACAGGGATGGCAATATCCTGGGAGGGCATAAGGGGGTACCTTTTTATACCATCGGACAGCGTAAGGGCCTGGGTATTGCCAGGGGCTATCCGCTATATATTACCGGGATAGATTACAGAAGTAATCAGATAACCGTAGGAACTAAGGATGAGGCTTATGGAAGAGAGTTTTCAATCAGGGAGCCGCATTTTATAGCCGGTTCGCCGAAAAAGAAGGTTGCCCTGAGGGTTAAGATAAGATATAATCACAAAGAAGCCCCTGCTCATATAGAAAGGTCTGGCAGGTGTTTTAAGGTAAAATTCTTAAGGCCTCAGTTTGCCATTACTCCCGGACAGTCAGCGGTATTCTATGGCAGGGATAAAGTTATTGGCGGGGGCATCATAGATAAGGTATTGAATTAATATGCTGAAGAAAATATTCAGAGACGATCTGGAAAAAAAGATACGGGAATTAAAAAAGAAACGCAATGCCGTAATCTTGGCGCATAATTATCAACTGCCAGAGGTCCAGGATGTTGCGGATTACCGGGGGGACTCTCTGGAGCTCAGCCGCATTGCTGCCAAAACCGAAGCTAAGGTGATTATCTTTTGCGGGGTGCATTTTATGGCAGAGACAGCTTCTATCCTCTGCCCTGATAAAAAAGTGATCGTCCCGGATATCAATGCCGGCTGCCCCATGGCTAACATGATCACTACCAAAGACCTCAAAAAGCTTAAAGCAGGGCACCCTAAGGCCGTGACGATAGGCTATGTCAATACCTCTGCGGAAGTGAAAGCCGAGCTTACAGTTTGCTGTACCTCGACTAACGCCATTGCAGTGGTTAATGCTTTTAAGGGCGCCGAAGAGATCATCTTTATTCCGGATAAATATCTAGCGGATTACGTAGCTAAAAAAACAGGAAGAAGGCTTATCTACTGGAATGGTTTCTGCCCCACCCATATTAAGATATTGCCGCAAGATATACAAAGGGAAAAACATTTTCATCCCCACGCCAAGGTAATAGTGCACCCGGAGTGCCTGCCTTCGGTCGTGGCTATGGCAGATGCCGTGCTTTCCACCAGCCAGATGGGTAAATTCGCTAAAGAGACAGAGGCAGGAGAGATAATCGTAGGCACGGAAGTCGGACTTATCTACCGTTTAAAAAAAGACAATCCTGATAAGGAATTCTATCCGGCCTCAGAGGCAGCAGTATGCCCGAATATGAAACGCACTACCCAGGAGAAGATCCTCTGGGCATTAGAGGAGCTTGAGGGAGAGGTTAAGGTTTCTGCCGAAATACGTAGCCGCGCAAAAAAAGCAATAGACAGGATGCTTGAGATTATCTAGAAATGAATCTTGCGGTTTTATATGAGGATGAATGGTTGGCAGCTATAGATAAACCAGCAGGCCTCCTGACTATACCTACCCCAAAGAAGGAATCCCGCACGCTTACCAGCATCCTTAATGATGATTTAAAGCAGAAAGGCCTAGCTTACCGTCTTCGCCCCTGCCATCGCCTGGATAGAGATACCTCCGGAGTGATTATTTACGCTAAAGGAAAGTCCTCCCAGAAAAAGATGATGGAGCTTTTTAGGCTAAGAAAGATAAAAAAAACATACCTTGCCTTTGCGCAAGGGGTATTGTCTAACAACCAAGGCCAGGTCGATTCTCCTATCGAAGGAGGACCCAGCTTAACCAGATACATAGTTATTGAAAAAAGGAAGGATTTTAGTATTATAGAGGTAATGCCTGTCAGCGGAAGGACTAACCAGATCAGGATACACCTTAAAGCGATAGGTCATCCGTTAGTCGGCGAGACTAAATACGCCTTCAGGCGCGATTTTAAACTTAAAGCCAAAAGGTTATGCCTGCATGCCAAAGAATTAAGTTTTACGCACCCTATGACCAATCAGCACCTTCATTTGGTATCCGAGCTTCCGGCAGACCTAAGGGATTTTCTAGAAAAACATGCTTAAGTATATATTTTTAGGCGCAGTACAAGGGTTAACTGAATTTTTCCCGGTGAGCAGCTCAGGGCACTTACTTATTTTACAGCATCTGTTGGGTTTATCTGAAGACTGGCTTGCTATTTCGATAGTCTTACACTTGGGGACAGCCTGCGCTCTTGTAGTTTTTTTCTTAAGGGACATAATAGAGCTGCTTAGTAATCTAAGGCTGTTTTTACTTTTAGCGCTTGTTACCCTGATTACCGGCATAATCGGCCTGGCAGGCAGATCGTTCTTTGAAGGGTTGTTTAGCTCTGCTGGCAGAGTAGCCTTTGCCTTCATGCTAACCGGGATCATGCTGATATTTACCAAGGGATTCCTGCTCGGGGAAAGAAGCAACTTTAATTTAAAGGATGCGCTTATTTTAGGGATTATGCAATCAATAGCTATTATCCCGGGAGTCTCCCGCTCCGGCATAACCATATCCACTCTTTTATTCAGGGGCCTTAAGAAGGAGAATGGCCTGCGCCTTTCTTTTCTGGCAGCCGTACCTGTTATATTTGCCGCAGCATTTCTGGAATCCAGAAGGATAGATTTTGCGCTAAAAGAAAATTGGCTTGGGTTAGTCTTAGGCTTCTTGGCTAGCTTCTCCTGCGGCATAATCGCGCTTAAGCTTTTAAGGATGATTCTTAAAAAAGCAAAGTTCCACTATTTCGGTTATTACTGTATTGTTTTAGCAATAGTCGTATTCTTATTCATAAGATAATCAGCGTATGGGTATAATTGTTTTGGGGACAGTAGCGCTGGATACGGTTAAGACCCCTTTCGGCAAGAGGAAAAACATGCTGGGGGGCTCAGCCGCTCATTTTGCTATGTCCGCCAGGCTTTTTACCCAGGTGCATCTGGTGGCGGTCATAGGCAAGGATTTCCCTGCCAGGCATATAGATTTCTTGCGTAGAAAAGGCCTGAACCTCGCCTCGCTTGCCAGAGAAAAGGGAGAGAGTTTTAGATGGGACGGCGAATATAAAGGAGACCTTAACTGCGCTATTACCAATGATACAAAGCTGGGCGTACTCTCTGATTTCAAGCCCGGATTATCAAAAGGACAAAGAAAGATAAAAAATATCTTCCTGGCTAATATCGACCCCGAGGTGCAAAACTATCTTTTATGCCGCATGCAATCTCCTAGGCTTGTAGGTTTAGACAGTATGAATTTTTGGATAAAGCATAAGCGTAAGTCCCTGCTTAGGCTATTGAAGAAAGTCAATATCTATGTGGCTAATGACCAGGAGGCCAGGGATCTGTCAGGAGAGAATAATTTAGTCAGGGCAGCAGGCTCTTTATATAAGCTGGGGCCTCAGATAGTGCTAATAAAGAAAGGCGAGCACGGGGTTTTGCTTTATAGCGGCAAATCTATCCTTGCCCTTCCTGCCTGGCCTACTGGCCGGGTAATTGACCCTACCGGAGCAGGGGATACCTTTGCCGGAGGGTTTATGGGTTATCTGACAAAGAGCAAAAAGATAAATGAGGCCAGTCTTAAAAAGGCGGTTAGTTATGGCACGATAGCCGCATCTTTTAATATCGAGGATTTTGGTTTAAAAAGAACCAGTTGCCTTACCTTAGAAGATTTAGAAAGGCGCCTGGCGAAGTTTAGAAAATGCATAGGAGGCTAAAAAAAGGGAAACGGTCCCTTTTATAGGAGGTTGTTATGTTAGAAGAGAAGATCCTTAACGATTATAAAGAGGCAATGAAGAGCCAGGATAAGATAAGAAGTTCCACTCTGAGCTTCCTGCGCGCCGAGCTTATGAACGTAGCTATCGCCAAGAAAAAGAAGGCGCTTGAAGATGATGAGGTCTTCGTTGTAATCAAGAAACAGATTAAGCAGCATCAGGATTCCATAGAGCAGTTTAAAAAAGGAAATAGAGAAGACCTCTCCGTCAAGGAAGAGGCGGAATTAGAGATATTAAAAAGCTATCTTCCTCCCCAGCTCTCTGAAGAGCAGTTAAAACAGCTAATCGAAGAAGCGGTTACCGGCCTTGGGGCAGCAGGGATGAAAGATATGGGCAAGGTCATGAAAGAGGTGAGTGTTAAGGTGGGGCCTGGCGCGGATAGTAAGGTGGTCAGCGGCCTGGTAAAAGAACGGCTCTTAAGGCCCGCATGATAGTTTCGCTTGACAATCCTTGCGCGTTGCATTATAGTATCTAATCTAAAAATAATTATCTTTCGTTTTGGGCCCTAAATATTCCCGCCCGAACGTTTCCTCAATATGCACAGAATATATTATATCGAAACCGCTAGTCTAGAAGACTTTCTAAATCAACTCCAGAAAGACTTCAGCGTATTT
>VGKF01000091.1 GCA_016867175.1 Candidatus Omnitrophota bacterium
CCGCGTATTCGGTATGCGCAAGCGACACCTCCTGGACCTGTGCGCCTAATTTTTTTATCTGGTCAATTGCCTCCCCTACTATCTTTTTGATCTCTGGGTCAAGCCCTTCGATGAAATATTCCTTGGGTATTCCGATTTTGACACTCTTAATACCGCTACCCAAGGATTTTTTATAATCCGGGACAGCTATATCAACTGAGGTAGAATCATACTGGTCATGGCCTGCAATAGCCTCTAAAAGAATCGCGGAGTCTTCCACATCTTTTGTCAAAGGGCCGATCTGATCGAGGCTAGAGGCAAAGGCGATCAGGCCGTAGCGCGAGACCCTGCCGTAGGTAGGCTTTAATCCCACCACCCCGCAAAAAGCTGCAGGCTGGCGTATAGAGCCGCCTGTGTCTGAGCCCAGGGCCCAGATTGCCTCATCAGCTGCCACAGCAGCAGCAGAACCGCCTGAGGAACCCCCGGGGACAGAATCAAGATCCCAGGGATTGCGCGTAGCCATAAAAGCAGAATTCTCCGTAGATGAGCCAAAGGCAAACTCGTCCATATTCGCCTTAAGATTAAAGATGCTCGCTGCATTAGTTTTTAATTTATTAATTACAGTAGCGTCGTAAGGAGGGGAAAAATTTTTAAGTATTTTAGAACAGCACTCGGTATTCATTCCGGTAGTGCAGATATTATCTTTAATAGTAACCGCAAGCCCCATAAGTTTTCCCTCTTGCTGGCTATCGGGCTTTAAAGAAGGCTCTCGCTTTTCATCTTTGCGTACATAAGCATTAACCTTCGTATCTATAGCCCGGACCCTGGACTCAAGGGATTCCCAGACCTCTTTGGCAGTGGTTTTTTTGTTTTTTATTAAATCTAGGAGCTGGTGGCCGCTTTGGCTATGTAATTCCATTATTATAATTACTCGATTACCTTAGGGACGCTGAAAAAATCTCCCTGTTTCTTAGGGGCGTTTTCTAAAGCCTTATCAGCAGCTAATGAATCTTTACTTTGATCTTGCCTTAATACGTTGCTTATCGGCAGGATATGGCTTGTAGGATTAATCCTGGCAGTATCAATGCGGTTTAGTTTATCTATAAAGCTTAGGATGTCTTTTAGCTGGCTGGATAATTTCTCTAACTCTTTTGATTGCAGCTCAATACGCGCAAGGTGTGCTACATATTCTACGCTATTTTTATCTATTGCCATTAACTCTCCTTATACCTAATTTAGCTTTTTATAATAACATCCTTTGCCTCAAAAGTCAAAGAATATTAGGGACGGTTCTCAACTCTCCTTAAAGGTGTCCCCTATAGGGACACCTTTAACCGTCTCTCAGAACCGTCCCCAGTCTAACTAAAAAGTTGTAGACAAAACTTCTAAAGTATGTACAATATCATAGTTAATATGCCTAAAAAACCTAAATACTACCTTAACGAAAAAGGCGAATTTATTATTGAGAATTACACCTTCTCAAAACCCTTCGCCAACTTCTTCCCGGGTATTGCCGGTAAATACGGGATACCTATGTGGGTCTTCTATGTCAACCGCGGCCAGGGGATTATCAGCGCAGGCACACGGGATAAAGACCACGCCATCCTGGAATTCTTCCCAGCTAATAAGGCTTGGCAGCTGGCATCACTAAGAGGATTCCGCACCTTTATCAAACTGAAAAATAGCGGCAAATCTGTATTCTATGAGCCGTTTCATAACGGCTTTACCAGCCTGGAATTTAAACTCTCCAATAAAATGCGCATTACCTCCTACGACCTTAAGCTGGAGGAGCTTAATTCAACCCTGGGCATCTCAACAGAGGTAGAATATTTTACTATCCCCAATGATTCCTATGCAGCGCTGGCGCGTGTTTTAACCATAAAAAATATTGGCAAAAAAAGTATTAATTTGGAACTCCTTGATGGCGTACCTCAGGTAGTCCCCTTTGGCACAGCTAACCTCTTCCTTAAAAAACTCTGCCGTACCATAGAAGCCTGGATGAACGTCAGGAATCTAGAGAAAGGCGCGCCTTTTTATAAGCTGGATGTCGACCCTACTGACAGGCCCGAAGTAATACATATAAAGGAAGGCAATTTCTACCTGCCCTTCTATTACCAGAAAAACACCCCTAAGATCTTAAAGGCTATAATTGATCCTTCTACTATATTTGACCCGGTCAGCGACTTTACCTGCCCTTACCAATTTCTAAAAGCAGGTAAATTTAGCTATCCTAAAGAACAGATAAACCAAAGTAAAACCCCTTGCGCATTCGCGCTCTTAAACAAAAAACTGGCTAAGGGCGAAGAGATAACTATCTATTCCCTCTTAGGCTATATGCGCGATTTAAAAACTTTAAACGACTCTGTTCCCAGAATAACCAAAAAAGCTTATCTTGAACAAAAAAGGCAGGAGAACCGCCAGATTATCGAAGAGCTACAGCAAGACATAGATACTAAAAGCAGCTCTCCTGGATTTAACCTCTACGCAAAACAGACCTACCTGGATAATATCCTGCGCGGAGGCTATCCCGTACTCTTTAAGACCGAATCAAATAAAAGCGTCTTCTATCTTTATTCCAGAAAGCACGGAGATTTAGAAAGGGACTATAATAAATTCCACCTGCAAGCCACCTACTTCTCGCAGGGTAACGGTAACTACCGCGATATAAACCAGAACCGCAGAAGCGAAAACTGGTTTACCCCTGAAATCAATGACGATAATCTGATCTATTTCTTCAACCTTATCCAGTCAGACGGATTTAATCCTCTGGTGGTAAAGGGCCTAAGCTTTAAAATAAAGGATGCGAAAGAAACTGAAAAAGCCCTCTCTCCTTTAATCCCGGGAGGAAATATACAAGGCCTAATCTCTTATCTATCTAAACCATTTAGCCCCGGAGATGTAATCTTCTTTCTTGAAGAGCATAAGCTAAAGCTAAACTGTTCATACGATAAGTTTTTAGAAATCCTGCTCTCACACTCATTAAAGATCCAGGAGGCAGAGCACGGAGAGGGATTCTGGAGCGACCACTGGGCTTATAATCTGGATCTCCTTGAGAGCTATCTAGGGATATACCCTGAAAATTTAAAGAGCGTACTTTTTGAAAAAAGGGTCTTTACCTTTTACGATAATACCGAGGTAGTAAAGCCGCGCCAGGAGAAATACCTGTTGCACGAAGGAAAGGCAAAACAGCTCCACTCTATCGGCGTTGACAATGCAAAAAGAGAGTTAATTAAAAAGAGAGGCGAACAGCCGCACATAGTAAGGACAGATTACGGTAAAGGCCCAATCTATCAGACTACCCTTATCAATAAATTAATCTGTCTTCTAGTAAATAAACTCTCCTCCCTTGACCCTTCGGGAGTGGGTATTGAGATGGAGGCTAACAAGCCTAACTGGTATGATGCCTTAAACGGCCTGCCCGGCCTTTTTGGCTCCTCGCTATGCGAAACCCTTGAGCTAAAAAGGCTGGTATTATTTATCAGGGCCTCTCTTTGGGCTATGGGGGTAGAGAAGGTATCTGTCAGCGAAGAAACCCTCGAGTTCCTCTTAAGCCTGGATAGCCTGCTTAAAGAAGCCAGCCAGGATTGTTTTTTATTCTGGGACAAGAGTTACAGCTTAAAGGAAGATTACCGCTATAAAACACGCTTAGGGTTTAGCGGTAAAGAGAAGGAACTCGCTATCTCGCAATTAATCCCTATCTTAAATAATAGCCTTAAAAAAATAGATGCCGGCATAGAAAAAGCTAAAGACCCCAAAAAAGAGCTTTATTATTCCTATTTTGTAAATGAGGTAACTGAGTATGACCTCTTAAAAGACCATTACATCATACCTAAGGGTTTTATACAAAAGAGGCTCCCCTTATTTCTAGAAGGGCAGATGCATAGCCTGCGCCTGGCAGAGGGCCCACAAGAAGCTAAAAAAATATACCAGGCAACTAAAGCAAGCAACCTCTTTGATAAGAAACTAAAGATGTATAAGGTAACCGATTGCTTAAAATCCATGCCTAAGGAGATCGGCAGGTGCCGGGTATTCAGCCCGGGTTGGCTTGAACACGAGTCTATCTGGCTGCATATGGAATATAAATACCTGCTTGAGACTTTGAAGAAAGGGCTTTATGAAGAGTTCTTCGAGGACTTCAAGAATGTGCTTATTCCCTTCCAAGATCCGCAAAGATACGGACGTAGTATTCTGGAAAACTCATCATTCATAGTCAGCAGCGCCTTTGTGGATAAGAACCTGCATGGCAATGGTTATGTTGCCAGGCTCTCTGGCTCAACAGCTGAATTTATACAGTTGTGGCTGATTATG
>VGKF01000092.1 GCA_016867175.1 Candidatus Omnitrophota bacterium
TAAGGCCCGATAGGGATGAAGAGCTCAACCTGCATTATTTAATCAGGAGTTTTAAAACCGCCAATACCAACGTAAAAGAGCTGGTTGAGCCTGCGTTGAGCAGAAAATCCAAGTTAAAGATCATCGGCCCCAAGACCAAGGGGCAGCGCGAATACGTAGAGGCGATCGATAAGCATGATATAGTCTTCGGTATCGGCCCTGCAGGCACAGGAAAAACCTACCTGGCGATGAACTGCGCAGTAGAGGCCTTTAAAAAACAAGAGGTACGCCGTATAATCCTGACCAGGCCGGCAATCGAGGCCGGGGAATCCCTGGGGTTTCTACCCGGGGATATGTATGAAAAAATATCCCCGTATTTACGGCCGCTTTATGATGCGCTTTATGATATGATGGAGGCGAGCGTTATTGAGAAATACCTGGAGACCGGCATAATCGAGGTGGCGCCGCTTGCCTATATGCGCGGCAGGACCCTTAACGACGCTTTTATTATCCTGGATGAGGCGCAAAATTGTAGCGCAGAACAGATGAAGATGTTTCTGACGCGCCTGGGTTTTGATTCCAAGGCGGTGATTACCGGAGACATAACGCAAAGCGATTTACCAGACGGAAAACCCGTAGGGCTGTTACAGGCGCAGGATATATTGAAAGATATAGAGGGGATAAAATTTGTTTATTTCAGCGGTTTTGACGTGGTAAGGCATGCCCTGGTGCAGAGGGTCATAGAGGCTTATGATAAATTTAACCATAAGAAATAGGGCAAAGTTCTTCTTTGCCATCGTGCTGTTTTTCTTTATAAGTTATATACTCGATATCAATCTGTGTATTTATGCCTTCCTGGTTAGCCTGGTTGCCTACCTTAAGATATCCTCTGTTAATCTTAAGGCCAGGCATAACCTGCTCCATCTAGCTTTTCTTTTTGTGATTATCTTTGTCAGCAGCTACTTTATTTTAAGGCGGGGATGGACAGCCGCCTATATACCTTTTTGCGTCATCCCTATGCTCGCTACCCTTCTTTTTAACGAGCTAAAGGTGTCTTTACTGATCACGCTTGCCGCTGCGCTTGCCGTAGCCTCGCTTGCCGGAAACCATTTTAACTTAGGATTATTATTCCTGACCAGCGGCATAATCTCCAGCCTGCTAGTCTTTAACGTACGCAGGCGCATGCAGATAATCAGTGCCGGCTTTATTGTGGGCCTGGTACAGGCAGCAATGCTTTTACTCATCGATCGCTTTAGCCTCTACAACCCAGCCAGGTATTTAATCTTTATGCTTAGCGGTTTATCGTCAGGCATTATAGTAATCGGCATACTTCCGCTATTCGAGTACCTTTTTAAAACGGTTACAAGTATCAGTTTATTGGAACTGGCTGATTTTAACCATCCGCTATTGCAGCGCATGATAACAGAAGCACCGGGAACCTACCATCACAGCCTGATAGTAGGCAATCTTTCGGAGGCTGCCTGTAATGCCGTAGGGGCCCATGCGCTCCTGGCTAGAATAGGGGCATACTATCACGATATAGGGAAACTGCAGAAACCCATGTATTTTAGCGAAAATCAGAGTATAAACGAAAGCCAGCATAATAATCTTTCTCCTACTATGAGTAAGATGGTGATTATGAATCATGTGCGCGACGGCCTGGACCTAGCTAAGAAATACAGGCTGAACCCGCGCCTGATGGATTTTATCATGCGGCACCACGGCAAGTCCCTGGTTTATTATTTTTACCGCAGGGCCCTGGAAAATATAGAAGAGGACCATGAGATCCAGGAGGAAGGCTTCCGTTACCCAGGGCCTAAGCCTAATTCTAAAGAGACAGCGATAGTGCTTCTGGCGGATTCGGTAGAGGCAGCCTGCCGGGCGCTACAAGATCCTACCCCGGCCAGGATAGAAGGCACGGTGCATAAGATCATAAATAATAAGTTTATAGACGGTCAGCTTGACGAATGCGAGCTGACCTTAAAAGACCTAGAAAAGATCTCTGCGGTATTTATCCATATATTAAGCGGTATATACCACAGCCGTATTATATACCCGGAAGAAAATAAAAGTGAAAATAATCATAAAAAACCTACAAAAGAAGATTCCCGTCACCACCCTAACGGAAACCTCGATAAAAAGAGCAATTCTTAGAACCTGCTCATCAGAGGCTATAAAAAAACCTGGCGAAATAACTGTCTGTCTTGTAAATAACAGCTTGATCAAAGAGCTTAACCTGAATTACCTTGCCCAATACAACCCTACCGATGTGATAGCCTTTGATTTTGCCGAGAAAAACAGGATACTTGCTGATATTGTAGTCTCTACGGATACCGCAATCACCAACGCCAGGCGTTTTAAGACCAGCCTTTCTTATGAACTGCTTCTTTACGTGGTGCATGGGATGCTGCACGTGTTAGGCTATGACGACTATGAAGAAGGCAAAAGGAAGCTGATGGATAAGAAGGCAGAAGCGATTTTAGAGAAGATATGCCCATAAACAAAACAGAGGCCATAGTGTTAAGAAGGGATAGTTTCCGCGAGACATCGCTGATTGCCTGTTTCTATACCCGGGGCTTCGGCAAGATAAGCGGAATATTAAAAGGCATAAGGGAGGAGCCTTCTAAGTTTGCAAGTACCGTAGAACCATTTTCTTATAACGAGATAGTATTTTACGAGAAGAAGACCTCTTCTTTGCACATCGTCTCTCAGTGCGACGTAAGGGAAAATTTTAACCTTATCAGAAAAAATATTATAAAAGTTGCGGCAGCAAGCCTTATGATTGAGCTATTAAATTCGCTGATGCCTCAGGAAGACAAGAACGAAGAGGTTTTCGACCTGGCGCTCTCATGCCTACGGGAATTAGAGAATACCAATAATCCCGACAAGATCACTACTATCTTTAAAATCAAGATGCTCTTGCTTTCCGGATTTAAACCTACCTTTGATTCATGCGTTTCTTGCGGCAACAGGATAACCGGCCAGTCAAAATTTAGCCTGGCCCTGGGAGGGCTCCTCTGCCCTGGCTGCTATAGGAAAGATTTACGGTCGCGTTCGATCTTTCGGGGCACCGTAGCATCGATTTTACATATCGAAAAAAATGATCTTAAAAATAACCTGAACCTGGGGATGAACCCGCAGATTAAAAAAGAGCTGGAATTAATTTTAAATTCATTTCTGAACTTTCATTTAGAAAAAGAGTTTAACTCGCAAAAGGTGTTGGATAAATTAGCGGTTGCGGTTTAAGGAGAAAAAATGCGGATTGTGGTAGTAGGGCCCGGCGCGATGGGAAGCCTTCTGGCATCCTTCCTCTCTAAGTCCAAAGAGGAGGTTTGGCTCTTAGATAAAGACAGGGCTCGCGCTGAAAAGATAGACCAGCAGGGGATAATAGTAGAAGGCGTCTCTGGGAACTGGCAGGCTAAGGTGAGGGCTTCTAGCAACCCCCAGACAATAGGTAAGGCAGACCTAATAATTATCAGCGTCAAGGCGTATGACACTAAAGAAGCGGTACTTGGCGTAAGGCCGATGGTCTTTGAAAATACCAGGATCCTCACTTTGCAGAACGGTATCGGCAATATAGAAATTATCAGCGAGTTATTAGGCCAGGAAAAGGTTATAGGCGGGGCGACTAACCTGGGCGCGACCTTCCTTGATCCGGGAAAAGTCAGGCACGCCGGCAAAGGCGAGACCGTTATCGGCCGCATAGACGGAAAGATCCCGGTTGAGATGCGCTCAATCCGTCAAATATTTAACGCAGTCGGCCTTGAGACCAGAATATCCCGCGATATCAAAGGGCTCTTATGGTCAAAACTGGTTATCAATGTAGGGATAAACGCCCTTACTGCCATAACCAGGCTTCCTAACGGCAGGATCGTTGAGCTTGAGTGGACGCGCAGGGTATTAAGAGAGGCAGTGACCGAGGCCGTGCGTGTTGCCAAAAGGAAGAAAATAAAACTTATATACGATGACCCCTTGGCTAAGGTAGAGGCAGTATGCGAGGCGACTGCTACCAATATATCGTCTATGCTGCAGGATGTTTTAAGAAAAAAACGTACAGAGATAGACTTTATTAACGCAGTGATAGTCAGGCAGGCCCAGGAGCTGGGGGTTGCGGCCGTGGTAAACTCAGTACTGGTTGACCTGGTCAAGGCTATCGAGTCTAGCTATAAGCTTATGGAGGCCTAAACAATGAGAAGATTAATATTTTTCATTATAATAGTAGGCATAGGCCTGTATTTGTACACCAGCAGGGCTTACTGGTTTTTAAGGCCT
>VGKF01000093.1 GCA_016867175.1 Candidatus Omnitrophota bacterium
CCTGCTTGTTTTGTTAGGATTTCTCGCCGTTTTCCATATCAAATTAAGCGGGCTAATAATCCTTCTGCCCTTAGTAATTTTAATCCAGACATTATTAATCATGGGGGTTGCTTTGATAGTCTCATCCCTGCAGGTTCTCTATCGGGATGTAGAATATATTGTGCAAATTTTCTTAATGGTATTTTTTTTCTTAACCCCTGGAGTTTATACATTAGAGGAATTAATAAGCAGAACAAACCCGCTCTTTGTAGGGCTCTACATGTGCAACCCATTAGTGGGGATACTCAACCTGTACAGGATAACTTTTATCGGTAGCTATACGAATAGTATGCCGAAAGAGATAAGCTTTTTCAATACATTGATTATTCCCTGTATATGTTCGCTAGCGGCGTTATTTTTAGGTTATTTTGTGTTCATAAAATATGAAAACAGGTTTTCCGACTATCTCAATATATAGATAAAGGGTCATGCAGATAATCAGATTAAATAATGTCGGTAGGAGGTTTCATGGATACATTAATACCGGAGAACTTTCAAATGGCGGCGTTGCTTTAAAGGGGCACGCTGCTAGAAATGGGGCCTTCTGGGCTTTAAGAAACGTATATATTAGCGTAGACAAGGGAGAGATTATAGGGATTCTGGGCAGGAACGGTTCTGGCAAGTCTACGCTTTTGAATATTATCTCCGGCGGCCTATCTATAAGCGAGGGAGAAGTCATTACAAAAGGAAAAATCTCGGCCCTGCTTACTCTGGGGGCTGGATTCCAGGATGAGTTGACCGGAAGAGAGAATATATATCTTAATGCTAGCTTGTTGGGGATGAAGAGGCATGAAATAAACAGGGTTTTTCCTAGTATTGTAGAGTTTTCTGAATTGGGCGATTTTATCAACGCGCCCCTGGGGAGTTATTCTACGGGGATGAAGATGCGTTTGGGCTTCAGCGTAGCCATACACAAAGAGTTCGATTTGCTTGTGACCGATGAGATTATTACGGTAGGAGATATCTCTTTTCAAAAGAAATGCTTTGAAAAGATAGCCGAGTTTAGGATGCAGGGCAAGTCTATGGTTATTGCCGCCCAGGACCCAGGCCTGATACAGAGGTTTTGTAACCGAGCCTTTTTACTAGAGGATGGGTGCATAATCTCAAGCGGGATACCTGCCGAAGTTGTTTGTCAATATGAGAAGATATTGAATAAAAAGAAGATATTATCGCAAGGTTCCCGTTCGCGCATGATAACCGAGACTAAGCGCTGGGCTACGGATATGCACGAGTGGGGCAAGCGCGAAGGCACAAAAGAAGTATTTATCGAAGAAATAGCCGTATTTAATAAAAGCAACCAAAAGACCAATAAGGCAAAGAGTGGGGATAAGATAAGCATCAGGGTCCAATTTAAGGCTCAGGAAGAAATAGATAATTTTCATTTTGGGATAGCGATTTTTAGAGAAGATGGCGTATATTGTTACGGACCAAATACCCAATTCGACGGATTGGCGGTTCCGCGCATGGGTAAGGGCAGCGGATATTTTGAACTGCAATGCTCGGGGTTATTGCTTATGCCGGGGGTCTATTATGTTTCCGCGGCAGTTTGGGATAAAAATGAAATATTTGCCTATGATTACCATAAAGGCAAGTGCGATATAGAAGTCACGGGGGATCCCGCCTCCGGACAATTGTTAAGCTTACCCAGTAGCTGGAGCGGTCTCCCGGCATTTTTTAAGAGTAGGTATTTACCAGACCTAGACTATCTCGTGAATAAATGGGAGAGCAGCGAAAATACTAGCTTAGCACAGCTTGAACCTTTGGTCTTCCTGGACAACTACGGCAGCAAAGGCAATATTTTTATGACAATCAAAGAGCTCAAAATCAAAGCAGATTTCAACATAGATAAGTCTCAAGGCAAGAATCTTAAACACCTGTTTTTATGGGTAGGCCTATACCGTTCGGATGGCATTTACTGCCACGGTTGCGTAAGAGGCATTTCCTCCTGTGGCATGAACTCAGAAATCTTAGTTTATCCGAAACTAAGATTATTACCAGGAGGATACAGGGCTTCATCCGGCATTTGGGATACGCATACTAATAGGTTTCTATCCTATTCGCATGGGATAAATTCATTCAGTATGATTTCTGATAAAAGAGACCACGGAACGGTTTATCTGGATCACCGTTGGAACTGGCATATTCCGAAAGGGGAGGCATCATCATGATAAACAAACATCCTTTTGTAAGCATAATCATAGCGCACTTTAACGGTAAGAAAATGATAAAGGATTGCCTGGACGCGTTATATGGGATAGATTATCCTAAAAATAAATTTGAAGTGATTGTTGTAGACAACGGCTCTAGCGATGGCTCGGTAAAATTCATTAAGAATAAATATAAGAAAACAACAGTTTTCGTAAATAAAATAAACAATTATTGTAAGGCCTGCAATCTCGGTATCGAAAAATCTAAAGGCGAATATGTCGTTTTGTTAAATAACGACGTTGTGGTAGGCAAGAGATGGATGGCGGCACTGGTGAAAGTAATAAAAAACGACAATTCCATAGGGGCAGTAACCAGTAAGTTATTTAGCGCAGATACTATTCAGAACGCAGGGCTTGTAGGGCTCCCAAATTTTTATTGGGATGAAAGGGGGGCCGGTAAAGACATTAAAGAGTTTAATAGTATCGCAGAAGTAGACGCTGTTTCAGGGGCAAGTGTTTTGTATAGGAGGGCAGCCCTAGAACAGACAGGTTTATTAGATGAAGATTTTGTGATATTTGGCGAAGACGTTGATCTATCGCTTAGGATGAAAAAACAAGGCTGGAAACTAGTTTACGTTCCAGCAAGTACAGCTTATCATAAAAAACACGGTAGTTGTGACGAGCGTTTTGCGCAGGAGGCCGTAGAGAAAAACAGATTATTATTAGTTGCCAAGCATTACCCTCACAAACTCCCCGGCGCCTTAATTACTAGTGATTATTTTATTGTAAGAGGAGAAAAACAGAAAGTCAAAAGCATTTTTATATTATTACCTGAAATTTTGTCTAAATTGAATAAAGAACATCAAGGCGCAATATTCAACGAGGTCGCTAGAGACGTATTCGATGAGCTGGGAAGGCTCATCAACTATGAGAGTAAAAAAATAGAAGAAGAGCTAAAAGACATCTTGAATGATTTAGAGGAAACCAGAAAAAATCGTGACCATTATAAAAGTGAAGAGGATCGTTATAAAAAAGATATTGAAGACCTCGCTCAAAGGTTTAAATTGATCAAAGATGAAATTCAATCTTATCAGGAAAAGGATACTTATCTCGCCTCTCAGCTTCAGTCTTTCAAGGAAGAAATGCTCGTTAAAGACAACCAGCTTATTGAAAAAGATAACCAACTTGTTGAGAAAGACAACCAGATCAGCAGCCTCTCGGATCAAATATCCGTATTGAACCAACAGATTAAACAGCAGCTTGATTCCCTGGCTGGTAAAGAATCCCTACTAGCCGAGAAACAAACGCAGCTTATCTCTTACAAAGACGAGCTAAACAACCTCTATGCTCAGCTACAGCGACGCATGACCGAAGTACTCATGAAAGATACCCAGCTTGCTGAAAAAGATACCCAGCTTGCTGAAAAAGATACCCAGCTTGCTGAAAAAGATACCCAGATCAGCAGCCTCTCGGATCAAATATCCGTATTGAACCAACAGATTAAACAGCAGCTTGATTCCCTGGCTGATAAAGAATCCCTACTAACCGAGAAGCAAGGGCAGCTGGTTGTATACAAAGACGAGCTAAACAACCTCTCTAACCAGCTGCAGCAGCGCATGGAAGAGGTATTATTAAGAAGTGGCGAGCTTCTTGAAAGCAGGGAAGAAGCAGGTGCGCTTAAAGAAGAGTTATCTCGCTTAGCCGAAGAATTAGCTACTAAGATTATCGACATAGAAGAGAATAAGATAGAACTTACCTCTTACAAAGACGAGCTAAACAACCTCTCTAACCAGCTGCAGCAGCGTATGGATGAGGTGCTCATAAAAGATGGCCAACTTATTGAAAAAGATACCCAGATCAGTAGCCTCTCGGATCAAATATCCGCGCTGAACCAACAGATTAAGCAGTCCCTGGCTGATAAAGAATCCCTACTAACCGAGAAGCAAGGGCAGCTGGTTGCATACAAAGACGAGCTAAACAACCTCTCTAACCAGCTGCAGCAGCGTATGGAAGAGGTGCTCATGAAAGACAGCCAGGTTATTG
>VGKF01000094.1 GCA_016867175.1 Candidatus Omnitrophota bacterium
AGAGGAGGCAATGATGAAAAAGATTTTATTCTTGGCTATCTTTATGTTTTTATGCCTATCGCTGTTATTTCAGCCTAATATCCTTGCGCAAACGAAAGATAATAAATATTCCAGGATAATGGTATGCTCTAAGGCGCTTGAAGCCCTGGGAGAGATCGGAGATCCCCTGGCCAAGGAAGTTCTAAGGCGCGGCCTAAAAAGCGATGATTTTTTTATCCGTATTTCTGCTATAGATGCAATAGGCAGGCTAGGTGATAAGACGGCAATACCTGAATTAAAGGCCTTATTAAAAAACGAGAATTATCTGGTAAGAATTATGGCCGCTAAAGTCCTGATTAAACTAGGTGAAGTTAATATCGAAAAGCAGTTGCTTGATTTCTTAAACAGTAAAGAGCCTACTGTCAGGGCAGCTGTGGCTGAACAATTAGGAGAGTTTAAAAGTAAATACATGAATAGGCTGATGAAGATTCTTTCCGAAGATGAAAACTATATGGTAAGATTAAGGGCAATACAACAGTTAGGGATAAATAGGTATAATCCTGCCAATACAATAATACAAAAGGCATCCAAAGACCCTAATCCCTACGTACGCCAGGCTGCCTGTATTGCCTTAGGCCAGATCGGAGATCAAAGTACAAGACGCTTTGTCGCTATAAGATTAAATGATACTGAAGCGGTCGTGCGTTCCGGAGCCAAGGAAGGCCTGAGCCTGTATAAAGATAAAACAGGCTTTTCAAGAAGTGGGGTAAGTAAAAAGACAGTAGATATCTTCTGGAAAGATATAGAAAGTAAAGATCCCGGCCTAAGGGTAAGTTCTTTTGTAGCCCTGGCTAATTTTAAAGATACGAATATACTTCCAGTACTTTTAAAAGAGATAACCAATCCTAAAAACTCGACCCTGGTAAAAAAGGGCGCAGCCAGGGCATTACGGATACTCAAGCCCCATATTTCTAAAATCTTTGACGAAACGTTAAAGTCTAAATCTGCTGCGCTATCATCCGAGAACCTTGAACTGGCCTATAAGTTCAAGGGAAAAAGTTTAGTTTCTATATTTATCGATGCCCTTAAAGATAATAAAGACCCCTTGCACGCTGATTCGGTATTTGTCCTCGGAGAACTCAGGGAAGGGTCCACTCTTGCTGAGCTACGTCAGGCGCTATCTCAGGATAATCCGGATATAGTGGCTAATGTAGCCTATGTATTAGGCCAATTCCAGGATAAGGGAGCAGTCTCCTATCTGATCAAGCTCTGTAAGGATTATGGCCTTTGATGCCAGGGCAGTGCTTTGATTTAAAAACTAAACTAATTCCTTCCGGTGATCAGCCTAAGGCAATATCCGAATTAACCGAGAGTATTAGAGGCGGCAGTAAATACCAGACCCTCTTAGGCACTACAGGCTCGGGGAAGACCTTTACCCTGGCAAATGTCATTGCTGCTATTAACCGTCCCGCCTTGGTTATCTCCCATAATAAGACCCTGGCCGCACAATTATATTCAGAGTTCAAAGAATTTTTCCCCGCTAATGCCGTGGAATATTTCGTCAGTTACTACGACTATTACCAGCCAGAGGCCTATATCCCCGCTACGGATACCTATATTGAAAAAGACGCCTCTATTAATGATAGGTTGGACCGCCTGCGGCTTTCCTCAACCACTTCTCTTATGTCCAGGAGGGACGTTATTGTGGTTGCCTCCGTTTCCTGCATCTATAACATAGGCTCGCCTCTTGATTATAAAGAAGCGCTGGTCTTTGTAGAAAAGGGGGGGCGTATTGACCGCGATAGCCTTATTTTAAGATTAATTCGGATACAATACGAAAGAAATGATTATGAGTTTACGCGCGGTAAGATAAGGGTCAGGGGTGATACGCTGGAGGTATTTCCTTCTTATGCCCAGCGTGCCCTGCGCATAGAATTCCTGGGTGATGAAATAGATAAAATCTCTGAGATTGACCCGATAAGCGCTAAGGTGTTAACGCTATTAGAAAAAACCGCGATTTACCCGGCAAAGCATTTTATTGTATCCGAGGATAGCGTAGCTTGCGCCATAAAATCAATAGAAGAAGAACTGTTGGATCAGCTGGCATCCTTAAAGAAGAAGAATAAGTTGCTGGAGGCCCAGAGGCTGGAGTCGCGCACCCGCTACGATATGGAGATGCTCAAGGAAATAGGCTATTGCCATGGCGTTGAAAACTATTCGCGCCATCTTAGCGGCCGAACGCCTGGCTCAAGGCCGTATTCGCTGCTTGAATATTTTCCCCGAGATTTTCTGACTATAATCGATGAGTCTCATGTTACGGTCCCCCAGATACGCGGGATGTATGAGGGGGATCGCGCCAGAAAAGAAGTGTTGGTAGAATACGGATTTCGCCTACCCTCCTGCCTGGATAACCGGCCGTTAAGATTCAAAGAATTTGAAGAGCTCTTAAGCCAGGCGGTCTTTGTTTCAGCTACGCCGGATGAATATGAGGCCAGGATGAGCGAGGGCAAGACGATAGAACAGATTATCAGGCCCACGGGGCTAGTTGACCCCGAAATACTTATCCGTCCTATTGAAGGCCAGGTAGATGACCTGATAAGAGAAGTCAGGGAGCGCGCCAAGATTAATGAACGGGTTTTAGTTACTACCTTAACCAAGAGGATGGCCGAAGACCTGACTAACTATTTACAAGAGGCAGGATTAAAGGTACAATATTTACATTCAGAGATAGAAACTATTGAACGCTCGCGTATATTGAAGGACTTAAGGCAGAAGAAGTTTGATTGCCTGGTAGGCATAAACCTGCTTAGAGAAGGGCTGGACCTGCCTGAGGTCTCGCTGGTTGCCATACTGGATGCGGATAAGGAAGGGTTCTTGCGCTCGGCTACTTCTTTGATTCAGGTTGCCGGACGCGCTGCCAGGAATATCAATGGCCTGGTAATTATGTACGCGGATAGCGTAACTCACTCAATGCAAAGAGCAATCTCTGAAAGCAGCCGCAGGAGAGAGATACAGTTAGAGTTTAACCGCAAGAATAAGATCAGGCCCACTTCTATAAAAAAGGCCATAAATGACGGTATTGAACAGTTGCAGCAGGCAGAGGTTTTAGTAGCTAACTTAACCGGGCAAGAGCGCGATGAGTATGAGCTGCGCAAGGTTATTTCGCAGTTGCAATATGAAATGGAACTGGCTGCCCGTAACCTGCAGTTTGAAAAAGCAGCGGCCATCAGGGATAAGCTAAAGGAGCTAAGCCGTGTTTTTAGCCATTGATATCGGCAATACCAATATCAATTTAGGGATCTTCCAGGGTAAGAGGCTCTTCAAAAGATCTTTTATCGCTACTAAAGGCTATAATGCAAAAAGACTAAAAAATGCATTATCAGGCTATTCTATAGATGCTGCGGCTGTCTGTAGCGTTGTTCCGGCTGTAACCGGCGTCTTAGCAGCGGACTTAAAGAGAAGCCAGGGCAGTTCTATATATATTATAGGAAGAGATATAAAGGTGCCACTTAAGAATCTTTACCGTAATCCTCTTCAGGTTGGCGCTGACAGGCTAATCAATGCCTATGCAGGGATAAAGCTTTATGGGGCGCCCCTGATTGTGGTTGATTTTGGCACAGCGATTACCCTGGATGTAATATCCAGGGATAAGGAATATATAGGAGGGATGATCCTGCCGGGATTAGTTATTTCGCTTAGGGCCCTAAGCCGGGAGACTGCATTATTACCCAGGATAGAGTTGAGCCGGCCAGGAGAATTTATCGGCCGTGATACAAGAAACAGCATGCTTAGCGGAATATTCTATGGTTTTGCAGCGGCAGTTGATCTTTTGAGCCTTAAGATAAGAAAAAAGATCGGAAAAAACACCATAGTTGTCGGCACCGGAGGAAATATTATATCCATTGCCAGGTATTGTAAAAAGATGAACCGTATAGATAGAGATCTTACGCTTAAGGGCATCAGCCTTATTTTTAGGAATAAATAAAATGGCGAAAAAGAAAAATATCAAGGCGCAAGGAAACCGCGATAAACTGCTGGAGAGGCAGGCGCTTTTTACCGATCTTATGGATCAGATCCCGGATGTCATATATTTTAAAGACAGGAGAGGTAGGCTCGTCTTTGTAAACCGGGCTCATGCAAAGGGGCTGCGCCTTAAGCCGGAACAGGTTATAGGCAAAACTGATTTTGACTTTTTCTCTAAAGAGCGCGCAAAGATGATGATGAAGGATGA